>CAXYUC010000083.1:0-19424 GCA_964292075.1 uncultured Mycolicibacter sp. | reverse complement strand
AAGCCCCGAACCTAACGCAGGTTCAGAGCTATTCCGATGTCCTGAGACATCACATAGTAGCGGGGACAGGATTCGAACCTGCGACCTCTGGGTTATGAGCCCAGCGAGCTACCGAGCTGCTCCACCCCGCGTCGGTATGTATGACACTACCGAACAGGTGCCCAAGCCGCCAAATCGCCTGGTCTGGCGTCGCCTCCGTCCCCCGACCGATGCCGATTCACCTCGTCTCACCTCGTCCTTGTCGGCCCAACCCCGCTATGCCATGCTGCATTCCGGGGCCAGAACAGCGGGAGGGGCAACAGATGCCCGGACTTCTCGACAACGTCGGCCGCCTGCTCAACTACCGGATACCCATCGGAGAGCTCATCGGCCTGGGCTTGTTCCTCGCCGCGCCGTATCTGAGCATCGGATTGATCTGGTCACTGACCCACACCGCTGCGCTGCACGGCATGCGAGGCCTGGACCTCGCAGTGTCCGTTCTCGGATCGATCGTGGCGTGGCCGGTGCTGCTGATCGCTAACGTCTGTATGCAGTGATCGCGAACGGCAAAGTTGCCCCGCAACAACGGAGGCCGCAGAGATGATGTTTCTGGTACGGATCATCGATGCTCTCATCAGGGTGCTCGGCATCCGCACCTGTCCCGAAGCTCGGCCGCTCAGCACTGCCGGGAGCCGGATCCACGTCGATCATTACACGCCACGCTTCGACGATGGTCCCGTCGATCTCACTGAGGCACTGGATTTTTGGTCTGCGGCCGCGGCAGCCGCCAACGTCGTCATGCAGTTGAGCATGCCCGGTGTCGGCCACGGCGTCGTGGAGAGCCGAGTGGAATCCGGTGCGCTGATGGAACATCCATGGAAGCGGTTGCGCACCACAGCCCAGTACATGGCCGTCGCGGTGCTGGGTAACGACGAGGAACGCGCCGCCTACCGTGACGCGGTCAACGTCGCCCACCGGCAGGTTCGCTCCACCGCCGACAGCCCGGTCCAATACAACGCCTTCGATCCGGATCTGCAACTGTGGGTCGCCGCATGCCTGTTCGTCTTCTACGAGGACACCTATCAGCTGCTGCGCGGCAAGATGACCCAGACACAGGCGGAGGGCTTCTATCACCACGCCTGGCCGCTCGGCACCACCTCGCAGGTCACCGCCGACCAGTGGCCGCCCACCCGCGCCGAATTCGATACCTACTGGAACACCACCTGCCAGGCCTTGCAGATGGACGACGTCGTCCGCGACTACCTCCTGCGGCTGGTGGATCTGAAAATGATCAACCCGATCTTGCGGACGCCCATGGCGCCCTTGCTGCGGTTCCTGACGATCGGCTTTCTGCCACCGCTCTTTCGTGAGCTGCTCGGCGTGCCATGGTCGGCAACCGAGCAGCGCCGGTTCGAAAATCTGTTCCTATTCGTGTCATTCGTGAACCGCTTCATTCCCCGATTCATCCGAACCGTCAACTACACCGTGCTGATGGCCGACGTTCGCCATCGCATCCGCCGCGACAAGGCACTGATCTGATCATGTCGGCTAACCACGACGACGGCCTGGGGCCCAACAGCATGCTGTGGCACTTCCTGGCCGACCGGCGCTACCTGTTCGTGCTACCCAGGGCGGTGTGTCTACTGCTGCTGCATCCGGGCATCGCCGCCGGCATCAACGAGCATGCCCCGATGCGCAAGCGCATTTGGCTGCACAAGAAACGCACCTTCACCCAGGCCGTCAACTACGCCTATTCCGACCTCGACATGCGGCCCCAGATGCGGTTCTCCCACGAGCATGTCAAGGGCGTCGACAGTCTTGGGCACAAGTACCACGCACTGAATCCCGACACGTTCCATTTTCAGCACAGCGCTTATGTCGAGTCCCTCGTCGTCATGATCAATATCTTCATTCGTCGGCTCGACGCCGACGAACATGAGCAGCTCTACCAGGAGTGCTGCGCCTGGTATCGCCGATACGGCGTATCAACGCGGCCGATGCCCGCGACCTGGCCGGAATTCGTCGAGTATTTCGAGGATTACTGCCGCGCGCACCTGGTGGCCGGCGCGCACTTCGAGCCGTTCCGCGAGCAGATTTTCGCCCCCACCGATTGGTGGATGCGCACAGTCCCCCACCCGGCTATCCGCGCCCTGCAGCACCCCCGCGCCCTGGAGCTCACCGGGATCACCGTCAGCGCCGCCGACCGATGGTCGCTGCGACAGTTCGTCCGGTTGGCTCAGTTATCCGCACTGGCTCCCAGACACCACTGGAACGCTAAGGCACGCGCCGCTCTCAGCACGGCGGCACAACACCAGCCGACGACGCCGCTGGGCGCCACGGGTCGCTGACACCACGCGGCGGCTGAACCGCTCTCCTATTTGGCGCCGTTGAACTTGGCCATCGCGTCGTCGAGGCGTTGCAGCGCCGCACCGTAGGCCGCAAAATCACCGCGGCGCTGGGTGTCTCGCACCGCTGTCAGCGCCGATTCGATCTCACGCAGCGCCGCGGCCTTCGCCGGGGACAAGGTGGCCGCCGCAGCCGGGGGCGCGGGCACCGCCGCAACGGGCGGGGTCGCCGAGGGCGGCGTCCCCTGCGCGGCAGCGCCGTTGTCGGTGGGTGCGATGTCGGTGGCCGCCGCACCGGCACCGGGCCCGAACAGGCCGGTGAGCGCGTCAGAAACCGTCGGCCCGTAGCCGATCTTGTCGTTGTACATCATCGCCACCCGGATCAATCGCGGGTACGACGACGAAGCATCGCTGGAACCGGGTGAGGCGTAGACGGGTTCGACGTAGAGCAGTCCGCCCTGCGCCACCGGCAGGGTCAGCAGATTGCCCCACCGGATGCGGTTCTGGTTGTCACGCCCGATCACACCGAGGTCTTGACTGACCGTGGTGTCGGTGGTGATCGCGTTGTTGGCCAGCTTGGGTCCGTTGACCTGACCGGGAATGGTCAGCACGGTGATCTTGCCGTAGGTGTCCGGGTCCGAGCTGGCGCTGATATAGGCGGCCAGGTAGTCGCGCTTGAAACGGTTCATCGCGCTGGTCAGCTGGAACGACGCCGAATTATCGCCCTTGGCAAGGTTTTTCGCGACGATGTAGTACGGCGGCTGGAAGCTGCTGGCGGTCGGGTTGGGGTCCAGCGGCACATCCCAGAAATCCGAGGTGGAGAAGAAGGTCACCGGGTCGTTGACGTGGTACTTGGCCAACAGCATGCGCTGCACCTTGAACAGGTCTTCGGGATAGCGCAGGTGATCGGCGAGTTCGGGTGAGATCTCGGCCTTCGGCTTGACCGTTCCGGGAAACACCTTCATCCATGCCCGCAGCACCGGGTCGTGCTCGTCTTGGGCGTACAGGCTCACCGTTCCGTCGTAGGCGTCGACGGTGGCCTTCACCGAGTTGCGGATGTAGGACACCCGCCGGTCCGGCAGCAACCGGTTGAACTCCACCTCTTTGGAGTCCGCGGTCGCCGACGACAGCGACGTCAGCTCCGAGTACGGGTAGTTGTCCAGCGTGGTGTAACCGTCGATGATCCACACCAGTCGTTTGTTCACGATCGCCGGATACACCGTGGAATCGGTGGTCAGCCAGGGCGCCACCGCCTGCACCCGGCTCGCCGGGTCTCGGTTGAACAGGATCTTGCTGTCCGCGCCGATCACGTTGGAGAACAAGAAGTTGCGTTCGGCGAACTTGGCGGCGAACACACTGCGGGCCAACCAATTTCCGACGTCTACGCCGCCCGCGCCGGTGTAGGTGTAGTTCTTCGTCTCGGTATTGGTCTCGTAGTCGTACTCACGGTCGGCGCCGTTGCGCCCGACGATCGCGTAGTCGGCGGCGGCGTCGGCGATCACCGGCCCGTAGTAGACGCGCGGCTGGTCGAGACGGGCCGGCCCGTCCGAGACAACACCGCCGTTGGCGCCGACGGCGTTGGCCAAGAACTCCGGGTATCCGCCGTTCTGGTTGGGGTCGTTGGCGATACCGCGGACGGTGTTGGCCGGCGAGGCGATGAACCCGTTGCCGTGGGTGTAGACGGTGTGCCGGTTGATCCAGTCGCGCTGGTTGTCGATCAGTCGATCCGGGTTCAGCTCGCGGGCGGCGACCACATAGTCACGCAGCTGGCCCTCGTCGTCGCGATAGCGGTCGATGGTCAGTTGGTCGGGGAAGAAATAGAAGTTCTTGCCCTGCTGAAACTGGGTGAACGCGGGGCTGACGATGGTCGGATCCAGCAGCCGGATGTTGGAGGTGGTGGCCGCATCGGCACCCACCTGCGCGGCCGTGGCGCGCGCGTCACCGCGGTAGTCCCGGTAGGTGACCACATTCTCGGTCAGACCGTAGGCCTGCCGGGTCGCCGTGATCGAGCGGGAGATGTATTCGCTCTCCTTCTGCGCCGCGTTCGGCTTGACGCTGAACTGTTCGACGATCAGCGGCCAGCCCGCGCCGACCACGATCGACGACAGCAGCAGCAGCACCAGCCCGATCGCCGGAATCTGCAAGTCGCGCAGCACGATCGCCGAGAACACTGCGACCGCGCAGATCAGTGCGATCGCCAGCAGAATCATCTTGGCCGGCAGCACCGCGTTGATGTCGGTGTAACCGGCTCCGGTGAAGGGCTTGCCCGTACGGGTGTGGCTGAGCAGCTCATAGCGGTCCAGCCAGTAGGCCCCGGCCTTGAGCAGCACCAGAGTGCCGATCAGGCTGACCACCTGGATGCGCGCCGGGCGGCTCAGGGCGCCGGCCCGGCCGGACAGCCGGATACCGCCGAAGATGTAGTGCGTGGTCAGATTCGCGATGGTGGCCAGGCACAGCGTCGCCAGCAGCAGCCCCACCACCAGCCGGTAGAACGGCAGGTCGAAGGCGTAGAAACCCAGGTCCTTGCCGAACTGCGGATCGGCGATCCCGAAGTCACCGCCACGCAGGAACAGTTGGATACGCACCCAGTAGCTCTGCGCGACGATCCCGGCCAGCACACCGATCCCGACCGGAATCCCGAATCCGAACAGCCGCAGCCGCGACAGCACCGTGGTCCGATACCGCGCCACCGGGTCGTTGACGCCATTGCTGGGCACAAAAACCGGCCGGACCCGGAAGGCCATCGCCAGTGCGCCGAACACGATTCCGCCGACCAGCAGCGACACCACGACGAACGTGATCAGGCGGGTCAGCAACGTCGTGACGAACACCGAGCGGTAGCCCAGCTCCCCGAACCACAACCAGTCGACATAGCCGTCGATCAGCCGCGGCCCCACCAGCAGCAGCGCGATCACGACGAAGGCGCTGCCAACCATGATCCGGCTGCGCGCGGTCAATTTCGGCATCCTCGCGGTGGGCCGCATCGCCACGTGCCACGCTCCCTAGCTCAATTGTCGCTGACGGCCCCACTGTAGCCAACGAACAGTCAGCAAGAGGGTGCCTGACCTCCGTCAGTGATGGTTCGCAGCGCCCCCACCGCCTGGGCGAGGCTGTCGACTTTGACCAGTTGCAGCCCCTTGTTGTCGTTTCTGGCCTCGTAGCAGTTGTCGGCTGGGACCAGGAACACCGTCGCGCCGGCCTCGCGGGCCGCCGTCATCTTGTGCGTGATCCCGCCGATCGCGTCGACCTGGCCATTGGCCTTGATGACCCCGGTGCCGGCGACGAAGTTCGGACCGGCCAGGGTGCCGTTGGTCAGCTTGTCGACGACGGCCAACGAGAACATCAGCCCCGCCGACGGGCCGCCGATATTGGCGAGGTTGAAGTCGATGGTGAACGGCGCCCACGGCGCATCAAGGACGGACACGCCCAGGAATCCATTGGCGCGGTCCTTGTTCTCTCCGAGCTTAATCCGCGCCGTGCCGGGTGCGGCGTTCTTGCGCCGGAAGTCGATGACAACCGTCTCGCCCGGCTTCGTGTCGGCCAGCCGCGCGGTGAACTGCTGCACGGTGTACACCGGTTCGCCGTTGACGGCGTCCACGGCATCGCCACGCTGCAGTGCGCCGGCTGACGGCCCCGGATCCTGGACGTCGGCGAGGGTGACCGCTGACGGGTAACGCAGATAGCCCAGCGCGGCGTACTCGGCACTCTGCTCGGACGCACGGAAGTCGGCGTCGTTGCTCTCGTCGACTTCCTGACGGGACTTGCCGGGCGGATAGACCAGGTCACGCGGCATGAGTTGCTCACGCCCGGACAGCCAGAGCGCCAACGCCTCACCCAGCGTCAGACCGTCGCGCTGAGACACCGTGGTCATGTTGAGGTGGCCGGTCGTCGGGTGCGTGGTGGTCCCCTCGATGTCGACCACCTGCTTGCCGTCGATCATGCCGAGGGTGTCGAACGTGGGACCCGGCCCCAACGACACGAAGGGCACCGTCACCGCCGTCAGCAGCACGCCGAACGCGACCACCGGCAGCACAGCCGCCAACAGCGTCAGAATCCGCCTGTTCACCCCGGGTATGGTAAACGGCCGCCGCCCTGGTGGGGACGGCCCGACCACTGGTGGCCGCGTGTCGTACCGTCGGACGGTGCCGATGGGTACGGTTATGTCTATGGCTGATCTGCCCTTCGGTTTCTCTTCCGGGGACGACCCCGACCGCGAGCGAGGCTCCGGGCCCTCCGACCCATTCGGTATGGGTGCTGGTTTCAACATGGCCGATCTGGGCCAGGTTTTCACTCAGCTCGGGCAGATGTTCAGCGGTGCCGGCCGGGTCAGTGCCGACGGCCGACCTGCCGGGCCGGTGAACTACGACCTGGCGCGTCAGGTCGCGACCAAGTCGATCGGTTCGGTCTCGCCGGTCACCGCGTCGACCGCGACCGCCATCGGCGACGCGGTGCACCTGGCGGAAACCTGGCTCGACGGGGCGACTTCATTGCCGGCCGGCACCACCAGTGGGGTTGCCTGGACGCCGGTGGACTGGGTCGAGCACACCATGACCACCTGGCAGCGGCTGTGTGACCCGATGGCCGAACAGGTCTCGTCGGTGTGGGCGTCGGCGCTGCCCGAAGAGGCCAAGAGCATGGCAGGCCCGTTGCTGTCGATGATGTCGCAGATGGGTGGATTGGCGTTCGGTTCCCAATTGGGCCAGGCGCTGGGACGGTTGTCCGGCGAGGTGCTGACCTCGACCGACATCGGCCTGCCGCTGGGTCCCAGCGGGGTGGCAGCGCTGCTGCCCCGGGCGATCGAGGAGTTGGCGGACGGCCTGGAGCAGCCACGCAGTGAGATCGTCACCTTCCTGGCGGCCCGCGAAGCCGCCCACCACCGGCTGTTCACCCACGTGCCGTGGCTGTCCAACCAGTTGCTCAGCGCTGTAGAGGCGTACGCCCGGGGCATGAAGATCGACATCCGGGGCATTGAGGAACTGGCCCAGGGTTTCGATCCGTCGGCGATGACCGATCCCGCGGCCATGAACGAACTGCTCAACCAGGGGGTGTTCGAGCCCAAGTCGACCCCGGAGCAACTCGCCACACTGGAGCGCCTCGAGACCCTGCTGGCCCTGATCGAGGGCTGGGTGCAGACCGTGGTCAATGCGGCGCTGGGCGACCGGATCCCGGGCACCGCCGCGCTCTCGGAGATGCTGCGCCGCCGGCGCGCCACCGGTGGCCCGGCCGAGCAGACCTTCGCCACGCTGGTCGGTCTGGAACTGCGCCCGCGCAAGCTGCGCGAGGCTGCGGTGCTCTGGGAGCGGTTGACCACGGCGGTCGGGGCCGACGCCCGCGACAAGGTCTGGCAGCACCCCGACCTGCTGCCCGAGTCCTCCGATCTCGACGAACCGGCCGCGTTCATCGACCGGATCATCGGCGGCTCCAGCGACATCGACTCGGCCATCGATCAGGCCATTGCGGAGTTCCAGCGCGAGGCCGGCAACTCCGACGACGCCGACGACTGAGGCGCAGCGCGCGGCCTGGAGTTCAGTTGCCTACTGATCCGTACCAGACCATTACCGACCGCGCCGTCATCGCACGCCAACGCGGCGCCGCCGTGGAGGCCGCGCGGCGCATCGTTTCGCGCCCCTGTGGATGACGGGAGGATCGTCGCCAGCCGGCATGGCAGGGTCGCCTGCGTGACAAGGGTTGGTTCCGAGACCTCCACCTACATCCTCGATCCGGCGCTGCCGGTGTTGCTTCGCCCCGACGGTGCCGTCCAGGTCGGCTGGGATCCGCGGCGCGCCGTTCTGGTGCGACCACCCCGCGGGCTGAGCACCGCCGCGCTGGCCACCGTCCTGCGCACGATGCAGATCCCGACCACCGTCGCCGCGCTGCGCCACGAAGCCGCCCAACACGGCCCGGTAGACACCGCGGAGCTGGACGACCTGCTGGTCGCGCTGGTCGCGGCACGTGTCGCCGTCCGCGGCACCGCGACGAGCCGTCGGTGCCGCACAGTCTCGCTGCGGGTGCACGGCCGCGGCCCCTTGTCGGATCTGTTGGTCGAATCGTTGCGCTGCTCGAGCGCCGTCGTCCGGCGCAGCAGTCATCCACACGCCGCGCTCAGCGCCACCGGGACCGATCTGGTGGTACTGGCGGATTACCTGGTCCCCGACCCGAGGCTGGTGCGTGAACTGCACGCCGCGCGGGTGCCGCACCTGCCGGTGCGGGTGCGCGACGGCACCGGCATCATCGGCCCGCTGGTCCTGCCGGGAGTCACCAGCTGTTTGGGCTGCGCCGATCTGCACCGGCGAGACCGGGACTCCGCGTGGCCCGCGGTGGCCGCGCAGCTCCGCCACACCGTCACCCACGCCGACCGGGCAACCGTGCTGGCGACCGCGGCGCTGGCGCTGAGCCAAATCGAGCGGGTGATCGCCGCGGTGCGCGGGGCTGCAACCGACCTGGCCGCTCCGCCGACGCTGGGCGCCACCCTGGAGCTGGATCTGGCCACCGGATCGATGATGACGCGGCGCTGGGTCCGGCATCCGATGTGCGATTGCTGAGGTGACGACCGCCATCGAAAATTGTCACCGCGGTGACCGGCACCACAACAACGTCATGGATGATGGGCACGTGTCAGAAATCAAACGCGGAAGCGCGGCGCGCAATGCGAAGCTGGCCAGCCTGCCCGTCGGCTTTGCCGGCCGGGCAGCACTCGGGCTCGGGAAACGACTGACCGGCAAGTCCAAGGACGAAGTCACCGCCGAGCTCATGGAGAAGGCAGCCAACCAGCTGTTCACCGTCTTGGGTGAGCTCAAGGGCGGCGCGATGAAGGTGGGCCAGGCCCTGTCGGTGATGGAGGCGGCCATCCCCGAGGAGTTCGGCGAGCCCTACCGGGAGGCGCTGACCAAGCTGCAGAAAGACGCTCCGCCGCTGCCCGCGGACAAGGTGCACCGGGTGCTCGACGCACAGCTGGGCACCAAGTGGCGGGAGCGCTTCACCGAATTCGACGACACCCCCATCGCCTCGGCCAGCATCGGACAGGTGCACAAGGCGGTGTGGGCCGACGGCCGTCCCGTAGCGGTCAAGATCCAATACCCCGGCGCCGACGAGGCGCTGCGCGCCGACCTCAAAACGATCCGCCGGTTGACCAGCATCTTCAAGCAGCTGGCCCCCGGCGTGGACGTCAAAGGGGTCGTCGACGAGCTGATCGAGCGCACCGAGATGGAGCTGGACTACCGGCTGGAGGCCGACAACCAGCGCATCTTCGCCAAGGCTTACGCCGGCCACCCGCACTTCCACATCCCCAACGTCGTGGCCAGCGCCCCCAAGACGGTGATCCAGGAGTGGATCGACGGCGTCGGCATGGCCGAGATCATCCGCAACGGCACCGTCGAACAACGCGACCTGATGGGCACCCGGCTGGCCGAGTTCACCTGGGACGCCGCCCGCCGGCTGGAGCTGATCCACGGCGACGCCCACCCGGGCAACTTCATGCTGCTGCCCGACGGCCGGATGGGCATCATCGACTTCGGCGCGGTGGCGCCGATGCCCGGCGGATTCCCCCCGGAGCTGGGCGCCTCGGTGCGCTACGCCCAGGCCAAGGAGTACGACAAGGTCATCGAAACCATGCGCCGGGGCGGCTTCATCCAGAAGGGCCAGGACGTCTCGGTACGCGAGATCGACGAGATGTTCCGTCAGTACGTCGAACCGGTCGAGGTCGAGGTGTTCCACTACAGCCGCAAGTGGCTGATGCGGATCGCCGGCAAGCAGCTGGAACGCCCCGTTGAGCAGCTCAAGACCGCCCGGCAGCTGGATCTGCCGCCCAAACTCGCGATGCCGATGCGGGTGCTCGGATCCACCACGGCGATCATGTGCCAGCTCGATGCCCACGTGCCGATCAAGCGGCTCTCCGAGGAATTGGTGCCGGGCTACGCCAATCCCGAAGACGTCGCGGTCGGCCCCTCGGCCTGATGCTGCGGCCGCTCACGCGGCCACCGGTTCCTTACGTGGGCGGCCACGCGGCCGTTTGCGGCCGATGACGCTGCCCCGGTCGAGGATCTCGCCGCCCCACACGCCCCACGGCTCGACGCGCTGCAACGCCGCCGCCAGACACTGCTGGCGGATCGGGCACTGAGTACACCGCGCCTTGGCCCGCTCCAGATCGGCCGGGTCGTCGGCGAACCACAGGTCGGGATCGCTGTGACACGGCAATTTCAGGGTTCTCGACATGGTGTACCTGCTTTCCGGTCGGTTCGTGGGATTCGGATCCGGGCCGGTCGGCGGGCTGCCGATCAAAAATAATGGCCACGGATCCTGGTCGGGTCCGTGGCCATCGGGGGCTGGGGCTGCGGTTAGGGCGAACCCCGATGCACGGACGCGTCTACGGCGGCGGGTGCGGCATGGCGCACCGCCGCCTCGGCAGCGGCGGCATGGCGCGCGCCGGCTACCCGCAGGACGCTGATCGTGGTCATGGGCTCCGAGGTTAGCCGCTCGGGCCACCGACCCACAACCGAATTAATTGCGGCCTGTGGGTCAACCCCGGTTGCGGATCAACTCCAGCACATCGGAGCCGAACTGTTCCAGCTTGCGTGCTCCGATGCCCGGGATGGCCACCAAAGCGGCTTCGTCGCCGGGCAGCATCTCGGCGATCGCGGTCAGGGTGTTGTCGGAAAAGACGATGTAGGCGGGCACTTTCAGCTCGGTAGCGGTGCGCAGGCGCCAGTCCTTGAGCGCCACCAACAGTTCGGTGTCGACGTCGGCGGCGCAGGTCTCGCAGCGGCTGAGCATGATGGCCGCCGGGGTGTCCAGCGTCTTGTTGCAGATGCGGCAGTGCTTCGGGGCGCCACGGGCCCGGCGCTTGGAGGGAGTGCTGGCGACGTCGGCCTGCGGGGCGATACCGCTGAGGAAACGCGACGGCTTGCGGCCGGCGCGCCCGCCCGGGGCGCGGGCCAGCGCCCAACTCAGTGTCAGGTGGATCCGGGCCCGGGTGACGCCGACATAGAGCAGTCGGCGCTCCTCTTCCACTGCCTCACTGTCCGCGCCGTGCGCCAGGGCGTGCGAGATCGGCAGGGTGCCGTCGGCAAGGCCCACCAGAAACACGGCGTCCCACTCCAGACCTTTGGCCGCGTGCAGCGACGCCAGGGTGACACCCTGCACCGTCGGCGGATGCCGGGAGTCGGCGCGCATCCGCAGTTCGGTCAACAGCGCGGGCAGGTCCAGATCGGGGCGTTGGGCCACCTCGTCGTCGACCAGTTCGGCCAACGCACCGAGCGCTTCCCAGCGCTCGCGGGCCTTGGCCCCGCTCGGCGGTTCGGCCGTCAGCCCGAGCGGTTCGAGCACCCCGCGCACTGTTTCGGGCACCGGCCCGTCGGCTCCGCGCTCCGAGGCCCGCTGCAGGGCGACCAGCGCCTGGCGGATCTCCTGGCGGGTGAAGAAGCCCTCGCCGCCACGGACCTGATAGGCGATGCCGGCCTCGGTCAGCGCCTCCTCGTAGACCTCCGACTGCGCGTTGATCCGGTACAGCACGGCGATCTCGGCCGCCGACGGGCCGTCGTGAATCAGCCGGGCGATGGACTTAGCGACGGCCGCGGCCCCGGCGGCCTCGTCGGGATGCTCCCGAAAGACCGGCGCCGGGCCGGATTCCCGCTGACCGATCAGCTTCAGCTTGCTGCCGGCCACCCGCCCCCGTGCGGCAGCGATCACCCGGTTGGCCAACGACACCACCTCGGGCGTGGACCGGTAGTCGCGCTCCAGGCGTACCAGCGCGGCCTCGGGGAACCGGCGCGTGAAGTCCAGCAGATAGCGCGGCGAGGCCCCGGTGAACGAGTAGATGGTCTGGTTGGCGTCGCCGACCACGGTCAAATCGTCGCGCTCCCCCAGCCAGGCCGCCAACACCCGCTGCTGCAGCGGGGTGACGTCCTGATATTCGTCGACGACGAAACACCGGTAGCGGTCCCGGAACTCGGCGGCCACCGCCGCATCGTTCTCGATTGCGGCCGCGGTGTGCAGTAGCAGGTCGTCGAAGTCGAGCATCGCCACTTCGCCGCGAGCCTTCAAGGCCTCGTAGCCGGCGTAGACGTCGGCCAGCTTCGCCGCCTCCAGCGGGCTGTCCCGGCCGGCCTCGGCCACCGCCTCGGGATACTGCTCCGGCCCGATCAGGGAGGCCTTGGCCCACTCGATCTCGCCGGCCACGTCGCGGACATCGTCATTGCTCAACCGCAGCCCGGCATGGCCGGCGGCACGGGCCACCACCCCGAACTTGCGGTCCAACAGTTCCCAGCCGGTGTCGCCGACCACCCGCGGCCAGAAGTAGCGCAACTGCCGCCGGGCGGCCGCGTGGAACGTGAGCGCCTGCACGCCGCCGACCCCGGCTGCCGCGCCCGCGCCGGCAGCCGAGCCCAGTGCGCGCAGCCGCGACCGCATCTCGCCGGCGGCGCGCTGGGTGAATGTCACCGCCAGTACCTGTCCGGGCGCGACGTGACCGCCGGCGACCAGCTGGGCGATGCGGTGGGTGATGGTGCGAGTCTTGCCGGTCCCGGCGCCGGCGAGCACACACACCGGACCGCGCGGCGCCAGCACCGCAGCACGCTGCTCCTCGTCCAGACCGGCGATGAGCGCATCCATGGCGTCCATCTTGGCAGGCGCCCCCGACGACCCCGGACGCCGATTCGGGAATCATCGGGTGACCTATTAGGTTTGGGGAGTTATGAACCAGCTCGTCATGTACACCACCCAGTGGTGTGGCTACTGCCGGCAGCTCAAGGCGTCGTTGAAGAACCTCGGGATCGACTACGAGGAGATCGACATCGAGCTGGACCCCACGGCGGCGGAGTTCGTCAGCTCAGCCAACGGCGGCAACCGCACGGTGCCGACGCTGCGCTTCGCCGACGGCTCCACGCTGACCAACCCGACCGGGCGTGAGGTCAAGGCGAAGCTGGAGCGGCTGGGCGGGTAACCTCGTCAGCTCGATTCGGCCCAGGACTCGATGATCGTCCGAGCGATCGAGATCGAGCCCGGCAGCAGCAGTTTGGCATCCGGATCACCACTGTTCCACGCCCCGGCGGACAGCGCGGCCCGCACCTCCTCGCGGGTGAACCACGCGGCCTCGGTGATCTCGCCGTCATTGAAGACGAACCCCTCGCCCGGGTCGGCGACGGCATGGAAGCCGACCATCAGCGACCTCGGGAACGGCCAGGGCTGGCTGCCCAGGTAGCTGACGTCGCGCACGGACAGCCCGACCTCTTCGTGGACCTCGCGGACCACGCAGGCCTCGAACGACTCGCCGGCCTCGACGAATCCGGCCAGCAGCGAGAACATCCGGACCGGCCAATTGTGCTGGCGGGCCAGCACCACCCGGTCGGCGCCGTCGTGCACCAAGCAGATCACTGCCGGGTCGATGCGCGGGAACTCTTCGACGCCGCTGATCGGGTTGGCCCGTGCCCAGCCGCTGCGCACCGGCTTGGTCGGCGTGCCATCGACGGACGAAAACCTGGCATTGTCATGCCAATTCAGCAACGCGATGGCCGAAGACACCAATTGAGCGCTGACGTCATCGAAGATATCGCCGGTGGCACGGATATCCAGCACCGAGACGTCGGCGCCGGTCGGGGCCTGCAGCGCGCCCCGGACCGCCCAGACGTGCCGACCGTCCTCGACACGGCCCAGGAACACCGCATCCGGTGGCGGCGTGTCGCCCAGTTCGCTGGCCGCGTGCAGCACCACCCGGCCGCCGGCGACCAGTACCTGGTTGCGGGGATCGACGCGCAGTAGCGCGGCAGACGACCAGCCGGCGACGGCCGCGTCCGTGTCGGTGCGCAGCTGGTCTGCTCGATCAGCCCCGACCCGCGACAGCAGGGGCACATGGCGAAGCTGGAAGCTACCCATCTTTCCTCCCGTGCCGACCCGGTTCGACCGTCACTGGTTGCTCACCGTGCGAACGTAGAGCAACCGGTCGCCGGGCTCGATAGCATCCACCTCGGGCGCATCCAACCGCAGCAGCTTCCCACCGCGAACCACCGCGAGCACGATGTCGTTGAGGTGCTTGGCCGACCCGCCGACTTCCTGCTGTTCCACCTGCCGCTCGGCGATGGCATAACCGTCGTCCGGCGTGAGCAGGTCCTCGATGATCTCGACCACACTGGGCGTGGTGGTGGCGATGCCGAGCAGTCGCCCGGCGGTCTCCGAGGACACCACCACCGAGTCGGCGCCGGACTGTTCCAGCAGGTGCTGGTTCTCGGCTTCCCGAATGGCCGCCACGATGGTGGCCTTGGGGGCGATCTCGCGGGCGGTCAGCGTGACCAGCGTCGCCGTCGCATCGGAGCCGGTGGCCACCACGATCGCCGACGCGCGCTGGGCGCTGGCCAGCCGCAGCACATCCGACCGGGTCGCGTCGCCGTCCACCGTGACCAGCCCGGCGGTCTTCGCGCGGTCGAGCACCGCCCGGTCGTTGTCCACGACGACGATGTCGCTGGGGGTGGTCTCGTCGTCGCCGAGCATCGCGGCGATCGCGGTCTTGCCCTTGGTTCCGTACCCGATGACGATGGTGTGGTCTTTCACTCTCTTCCTCCAACGCTGAATGCGGAATGCCTGCTGGGAGGTCTCGGTGAACGCCTCGACGGTCGTTCCGACCAGCAAGATCAAGAAGGCGATCCGCAGCGGGGTGATGACCAGGACATTGATCATGCGGGCAAATTCGGTGACGGGCGTGATGTCGCCGTATCCGGTGGTCGACAGGGTCACCGCCGAGTAGTACAGGCAGTCCAGGAAGGTCAGGCGGTCGCCCTGCACGTCCTGGTAGCCGTCGCGGTCGATGTAGACGAACAGCGCGGACACCAGCAGTGCCGCCAGCGCGATCAGGCTTCGCCGATATACGGTGCGGCCGGGACTGGACTGCCCGTGTGGCATGCGTAGCACACCGACGAGCGCATAACTGGGCTGGGCGGTCAGCGTCTCGTCGAGACGCCGCAACCGCCGCCAGCTAGCTCCTGCCACGACGGGCGGTCATCGGTCAGCCTGACGCACGGACCCACTGTAACCACACCCGTCGTCAGGTGTTGAGCAGCGCGGCCAGGTCAGTCAGTTCGGGCAGCTCGTCAGCGACGACGGTGGTCCCGGAACGCACGTAGTGGAAGGCCGCTCGCACCTGCGAGGGCGGGCAGCCGGTCAATGCGGCCCAGGCCAGGCGGTAAACGCCAAGCTGGACGGCGGCGTGCCGGCGCGCCTCGGGTCCGTCGGGGGGCGTTCCGGTCTTCCAGTCCACCACGGTGACGCCACCGTCGCGCTCGACGAACACCGCGTCGATCCGGCCGCGCACCACCCGGTTGCCGATAGCCATCTCGAACGGCACCTCGACGGCGGTGGGAGTGCGCGCGGCCCAGGGCGATTCCAGGAACGCCGCCTGTAGGCGGGCCAGCTCCTGTGCGTCGGCGCGGGCGGTGTCGGCGTCGGCCGCACCGGGCAGATCTTCGAGCTCGAAAAGTCTCTCGGCGCCGTAGAGCCGCTGAACCCAGTCGTGAAATGCGCTGCCCAACAACGCATGCGGGTCAGGCCGGGCCGGGAGCCGGCGACTCAGGCGCTGCCTGGCACCAGCGGGGTCACGACTCAACTCAACCAGACCGCTCACCGAGAGCTGGTTGGGCAGGGCGCGGGCCTGCGGCGTCGCGGCGGTGGCTCGCTCTGCCAGTAGGGCGTCCACGTCGGCGGCCCACGCACTGACCGAGGGCGCGTCGTCTTGAGGTTCACCCGCCTGCAGCTCGGCGGCGACCAGCGCCGCGCCGCGTTCGACATCACCGCGCCGGCCGGTCAGCGGATCAGTCGGCCATATTCCTTCTTTTACGTTGTCGGACAACGGGTTTTTCTCGCCGTCGGCCGGCGCCTGCGCCCAGTGCTCGACCACCCCGCAGGGAGTTCCCGCGTCGGCCGAACTGTCGATCACCGCCTTGATTTCGGTGAGGAAGTCCGACGGGCCGCGCGGCTTGGTCTCGCCCTGCCCCCAATGGTGGCCCGAGACCAGCAGGGTGTCCTCGGCGCGGGTGACCGCGACGTAGAGCAGCCGGCGCTCTTCGTCGACCCGTCGCTGGTCCAGGCGGCGCTGATGTTCGGAGATGGCGTCGGACAGCTGCTTTCGGTTGGTGACCGCATCGATGTCGAGCAGCGGGACACCGTGATCGCCGGACACATGCGACGGTCCCAGCTTCGCCTCTCCTGCGTCGAGCCTCACTGAACCGCCGGGCACATGCTGGGCCCGATCGCCGCGCAACAACGGCGGAAGTTCGGCAGCGTCGGAGAGCCAGCTACGTCGCGATGCGGTCGACGGGAAAACCCGCGCCACCAGGTGCGGTATCGCGACCACCTGCCATTCCAGCCCCTTGGCGGCATGCACAGTGAGGATCTGGACGCGATCGGTAGCGACCGCCGGCGCCGCCGGCGCCAGCCCGTTCTCCACCACCGCGGCGGCGTCCAGGTATGCCAGCAGTCCCGGCAGCGCGGCTCGCGCCCCGGCCCCCTGCGCCCATGACGACCCGCCGCGACCGGCTGGCGCCGGCCTTGCGATCGCCTCGGCATAACCGGCCACCACATCGGCGAAGGCGTCCAGTTGTTCGGTGCCGGCCGCAGTTGCCGCCACCGGCTGCGCGGCGAGCACCTCGCAGTCCAGGCCGAGCACCCGGCGTACCTCGGCGACCAGGTCGGGCAGCGGATGCCACAGGTGGCCGCGCAATAGGGTCAGTTCCTCGGCGAGGGCGACGATGCGCCGGTATCCGACGGCCGAATAGCGCTCTGGCGGTCCAGGATCGGCCAGCGCGTCGGCCAGACATGCGGTCTCGGAATCCGGCCCGGCCGTGGCAGCGATCTCCGCGGCCGACACCGGTGCGGTCGATTTTTCGGGCCGGGCCAGCCCGGCGGCACGTCGCCACAGCGCGGCCAGGTCGGCGGCGCCGAACCGCCAGCGCGGGCCGGTGAGCACGCGCATCGCCGCCGCGCCGGCGGTCGGCTCCTGGATCAGCCGCAGCGTCGCTACCAGATCAGCCACCTCCGGCACGGACAGCAGCCCGGCCAGCCCCACCACTTCCACCGGCACACCGCGGGCGCGGATCGCCTCGGCCAGGGGCGCGGCGTCGGCGTTGCGTCGCACCAGTACGGCGGCAGTGGGTGGGGCGACCCCGTCGGCGGCGGCTTGCCGGTAGTACCGCTGCAATGCCTCGGCAACCCACTCGTCTTCGCTGACTACGTCGGGCTGCAGCGCGACCCGCACGTCGCCGGGGGGCGCGGCCGGGCGGGGCCGCAGCGATTGCACGGTGACAGAGCGCCGGCGTGCCTCCGCGGAGATCTCATTGGCCAGGTGCAGCACTTCGGGAGGGTTGCGCCAGCTGGTCCGCAACTCCAGGGTGGGTGCCGGGCTGCCGTCGGAGAGCGGGAAGTCGGTGGCGAATCGGGGCAGGTTGGTCGCCGAGGCGCCGCGCCAGCCGTAGATCGACTGGATCGGATCGCCCACCGCGGTCAGCGCCAGGCCGTCGTCGGCACCCCCGCCGAACAGCGACGACAGCGCGATGCGCTGGGCGTGCCCGGTGTCCTGGTATTCGTCGAGCAGCACCACCCGATAGGTGGCACGCAACCGGGCGCCGACCGCCCCGTCGGACTGCGCCAGCCGAGCGGCGGTGGCCATCTGTGCGCCGAAATCCATTGCCCGTTCCGCCCGCATGCGCTGGTGTAGCGCCTCGATCAACGGCACCAGTTCGGCACGTTCGGTCTGGGTGTCGAGCATCTTGAGCAGCGACTGGTTGGGTTCGGCGCGCTGGCGCGGGCCCGGCGGCAGGGTGTGCACCAGCCGCTCCAACTCCAGGTGGGTGTGGCGCAATGCGCCGGTGTCCACCAGATGTTCGGCCAACTGCCCGGCCAGCCGCAACACCATCGCGGTGACCGCGGCGGGATCCCGGTCGGTGCGCAGTTCCCCGGGATAACTGCTGACCACGTCGAACGCCAGCTGCCATAGCCCGGTCTCGGTGAGCAGCCGGGTGTCGGGCTCGATACCGAGCAGCAGCCCGTGCTCGCGCAGCAGCGCACCGGCGAAGGCGTGATAGGTGCTCACGACGGGCGTTGCCGCCGGGGCGCCGTCGGTCCCCCGCACGCCGGGTTCATGCGCCATCAGGCCGGCACCGGCCAACCGCGCCAGCCGGGATCGAACCCGGCGCAGCAGTTGACCGGCCGCCTTGCGGGTAAACGTCAGCCCCAGGACCTGGCCGGGGTCGGCGTAACCGTTGGCGACCAACCACACCACCCGAGCAGCCATCGTCTCGGTCTTGCCGGCACCCGCGCCGGCGATCACCACCAGGGGCCCCGGCGGGGCGGCGATCACCGCGGCCTGCTCCTCGGTGGGTTGGTGTAGCCCAAGCGCGGCGGCCAGCTCGGCGGGGTCGTAGCGGTTTGTCATGCGCCGCACCCGCCGTTGTGTGCCGGGCAGATCGGCCGGACCGGGCAGTGTCGGCAGCCGTCGTTCACTCGGGCGGTGGTCTGTGGGCCGGCGGTGGCCGCGGCCGCCTGCGGGCACCGGTCCCGCCACTGCGCACCGGGATCGGGCGTCAGGGGGTCTTGTTCGCGCTCGGTGGCGCCGACCGTTCCGGGCTTGGCGGGATAAACCAGCCGCGCCCCGCCGGGCTCCTCGTCGGGCCCGACCAGCCCGGCTTCGACCGCCAATTGGTAGACGGCCAACTGGGCGTGCTGTTGTGCGTCGTCCTTGCTGGCCGGGGTCTTCGCGGTCTTGACGTCGACGACCACCAGCCGGCCGGCGGCGTCGCGTTCGACTCGGTCGATCCGGCCGCGCAGCCGAACCCCGTCCTCACCGGCGTCGATCACTCCGTCGAAGCCGACCTCGGTGCCGACTTCGGTGTGTTCGCCACGGGTCTGCGCCCGCCATGCCAGGAACGTCTCGATGATGGCGCGATGCCGGTCGAGTTCGTTGGCCGAGTACCACTGCGACGCGAACGGCAGCTGCTGCCAAGCCCGGTTCAGCTCGGCGAGCAGTTCCTGTGGACTGCCAGCCGATTCGGCGACCAGCGCGTGTTTCACCGGTCCGATTGTCGAGCGCAGATCGCGGCCGTCGGTTCCGCCGTGGCGTTCGGCCAG
>CAXYUC010000082.1:0-19449 GCA_964292075.1 uncultured Mycolicibacter sp. | reverse complement strand
CCCGCGGGACCAGCAGTCCCACCAGTTAGGTGTCCACCATCAGGGGTCAACCCCATCTGGGAGACTCCGTACTGGAGGGCGACCTCGGATTGGCTGCGCCCCTCGACGACGACGGCGGTGATGACCAGACGGGCTTTCGACACCGCTCGACGGTGTGCCCAGCACCTATTCCGATGTCTTGAGACACGCTATTCCGATGTCCTGGAATCACACACTGTCCCCGCTACTATCTGGTGTCGCAAGACATCGGCAACAGCTGGACCTACGGATGTAGGTTCGGCTGTTGTTCATTGTGGGGGTCCCTTGGGGTGCTGCGGTGGGCTGGTAAGAGCGGTAGCCGGGTGGTTCATTCACGGGCGTCGCGGATGGACGCCCAGCGCACGGATCACAAAAAAGGCTGCCGCAGCTTGCGCTGCGACAGCCTTTTTGAAGTCTGCGTGTTCGATCAGATGACCGTAACGCCCACAGCCTGTGGACCTTTCGCGCCCTGCTCTACCTCAAACTGAACCCGAGCGTTCTCTTCGAGGGTGCGGAATCCGCCGCCACCGATCTCGGAGTAGTGAACGAAGACGTCAGGCGCTCCGCCATCGGGGGCGATGAAGCCGAAGCCCTTTTCGCCGTTGAACCATTTCACAGTGCCCTGTGCCATTACTTAACTTCCCTCATTTTCAAGCACATCGAGAAAGATGTGCGTCACTGACGGTAGCACGGATTGTCAAGGGGAGTGGACCTCTGCTTGTCCGGGGGCAGCGACGCGATGACGTCGGCCATATCAGGCAGCATAGGCCGCTGCTGGATCCTGTTCCGGCGCAATGGTGATCATTGGCCTACGGTTCATTTGACGCGGGCTGACCGTGTTCCCGGGCAGTGAAGGTGATCACCTCTCCGCGGTTGATCGACACCCATTCGCGGGCCTGAAGATAGGGACTGAAGGTTTCGGCGATGCGCTGTTCGTCGGCGGGAGTCTTGGGCCGCTGTAGTTCGTACAGCTGCGGAAATTCGGTCCAGCCGACCACGGCGTCCCACAGGCGCAGGGCGGCGTCGCCGGTGGGCGGATCGATGAGCACCGGCCCGAAGAGGCATTGCCCGTCGGGAAAGAACAGCGTGGGTACCCCGTAGCCGCTGGCGGCGACCACCCGTTGATGGTCAGTCAGTACCTCGTCGCTGGTTGTCGGGTCAGCGATCGCCTGGTCGGCGAGTTCGGGATCGAATCCGAGTTCTTCGAGCAGTCGGCGGGCGACCGCCTTCTCGTGCGGCTTGCGGCCCTCGACGTGCAGAGCGCGGCCGGCGCGCTGGTACCAGGCATCGACATCGGTCATCGATCGGCGACGCAGCAGGGCTCCGATGCGCATCATCGACCAGCCGTAGGACCACTCGCGTTCCCAGGGATGCTTCTTGCCTGCTTGGCGGTTGATCTCCTCCAGGCTGAAGAAGCGCCAGTTCACCGTGAGACCGGACAGGTCGCGGACTTCCCGGATCCACCGCGACGTCTGGTACGCATACGGGCACATGACGTCGAAGTGGAAATCGACGAAATCCGGGCGACTGGTCACATCGTGAACCTCAGGTTGCGGGCGGCGCGGTCGCCGAGTTCGCCGTCGCCCGTCCAGGTGATGGCGCCGGAGTCGATCTGGGCCTGCGGGTCGATGCGTCCGCATGCCAGTTGGATGAAGGTGGTGGAATCGGTGACCACTGTTACATCCGGGTTGTTTAGGTGGTCAACAGCTTTGGCTCGTCCGTCCACGGCGACATGTAACTGGCGGGTGAGCGGTCCGGTGAGATCGAAGGTGATGCTCTTCCCGTCGGGAAGGCCCACCTTCTTGCCGACGATGTAGCCCAGGGAACCGGCCACTTCAGCCAGCGCGATCTGGGCCCCGAGGCCGGCGTCATCGGTTGTGCGGCCGAGTGGGGTGGTGATGTCTCGTTCGTGCACCCAGAAGTCGAAGACCCGGATCTCCAAGAACCTCCCATAGGTGGCGGGGCCGACCGGAGTCCACGATGGCCGCATCAGATCCGCGTCGGACAACGCGGCCAGATCGCGTCGGCGACGGTCATAAACCGCGCGCACCAGCTCGACGTAAGCGGCGCCGTCGGTGTCGGCCTCGCGCAGGAAGTCCGCGGCCTTCTCGAACGGCGGCAGGGTGCGATCGTCGTCGGGCAGCCATCCAGCCATGACCGCTTCGATGCTGGTGACGTGGTTGACCACGTCGCGGATCGTCCAGTCCGGGCACAACGACTGAGCCCCCCACTCGGCGTCGCTGAGATCGGCGCAGAGCGCTTCTATCGCGGCGTAGCAGGCCCGCAGGGCGGTGGCGATCCTGTCCACACGGTTGGCTTCCGGTGTCTCCAATGCCGTCCGCTCCTTCACGACAAAACCTCGAACTGCACTTGCAAGACGAGCATCCGACAGGCCAGAGCAGATATCAAGGAAATGGCGACGCTGGCCCTCAAATCACCCACGGTGCAATCAACGTCATCGTCCCCAGACCCACCAACCCGATGACGAACGCCACGATGGTAAAGCCCATCACCTGACGGACATTGAGCTTCGCAATCGCCAACAGTGGCAGCAGCCAGAACGGCTGGATCATGTTCGCCACGCCTTCGCCGACGGCAACGGCCATGGAGACCAACCCGAGATAGGCCGGCGACTGCTGGCCGATCGCCAGCGCAGAGTCGACGGCGATCGGGCCCTGCACCGCCCAGTGCCCGCCGCCGGACGGCACGAACAGGCTGATGATCACCGAGCCGACGAACGTCAGGAACGGCAACGTGTACTCCGTCGCGCCGGTCACCAGCGTCTGGGCCAGCAGTGTCTGCAACGGCTTGGACCCCTCGGCGCCCCGATACGCCAGCAGCCCGACCAAGCCGCCGTAGAGCGGATACTGCAGCAGCAGGGGTCCCGATACCTTCGCGGCACCGGTGAACGCCCGGATGAATCGAATCGGCGTGCGGTGCAGCAGGGCGCTGGTGATGGTGAACAGCATGATCATCGAGGAGATATTCAGCGCGAAACCATTGGCCACGAAATACGTGATGCCCGCCGTGAACAGCAGCACATTGAGGATCCACTGGTTTTCCAGCCATTCGGCAAATGTCTTGCCGGTCGGTATCTCAACGGCTTCCGTGTCGTCGTCGAACACCGCCGGATCGGGGGCCAGGCTTTCGGACGGCTCCATCCGCCATACCGCGAGTGCGAGCACCCCCAACACGGTGATCGCTGACAGCCAGCTGTACGGCTGGAAGATGGTCTGGTTCAACGGCACAGTGAATCCGGCGATCTTGTGGATCACGTTGATGGGGCTGCCGGCGTCGGTGTTCGCCAGCGCGATCGACGACGAGAGGCCCTGCGTCCAAACGATGAAGCCCATGAATGCGGCGGCGATCAGGTAGCCGAAATGCGAGTCGGGGAATCGTCGCGCCACTTGCCGGGCGACGAGTGCGCCGGCCACCAGTCCCAGGCCCCAGTTCAGTAGGGACGCAGCGGCACTGACGGTGAAGCAGAGCAGCGCACCCTGCACCTGGTTGCGCGGCATTGCCGCGACGCGGACGATGGCCCGCTTCAGCACGGGCGCTTCGGCCAGTGTGTAGCCGGTCACCAGGATCAGCACCATCTGGAACGCGAACGTGAAGATGTTCTGCGGACCCCACACCCCGGCGTACCAGGCCTGCAGCATGCCGCGGGCCGATGCTCCGCGCACCAGGGCGGTGACCAGTGCGGCGACGATCAGCGTGAGGATCACCGCGAACAGATACGGGTCGGGCATCAGGCGCTCGACATAGCGGACGCTGAGTCCGGTGAGCGATTGCATGACGCCGCGGCGTCGGGACGGCCGCTCGGTTATCGCGCCATCTGGCCGTAGCTCGGTCATCGCGCAACCTCTCGTCTGAAAACCGCTGGCACCGCGGACGCTCGTGCGTTGTGCCACGATAAATGCCGCGGGTGTTCGGGCCGGCGTTTTCAGCGCATGCGGCGAACGCCGCCAATGCGGCGGCCATGATGTGGTCGCGGGTCATGATGCGGTGCCGGTCGCGCATGGTGAGTCGCGCCGCGGCGTCACCGGTTTCGGCAGCATGCCGTGCGGATTCTCCCGGTCGCCTCGGCTCGGAGCGCGGCGGCGATATCGTCGAGCGCCCGGGCCGCGTCGTCGAACGGCCAGCGGATGAACTCGTGGATCATGCCGTCATAGCGATTGACGGTGGTGGGGACTCCCGCTTGCTGGAGTCGGGCGCCGTACTGTTCACCCTCGTCGCGCAGGGCGTCGTATTCAGCGGTGACGATGAAGGCCGGTGGGAGCTGTTCAAGACCGCGGGCCAGCAGCGGTGAGACGTATGCGTCGAGTTTCTCGTGGTCGCCGTTGAGGTAGTGGTTCATGAACCACTGCTGGGTCGCTCGACTGATGTTGCCGTACTTTCCGGCGAACGCTTGGATGGAGAAGTTCGATCGCCGAAAGTCCAAGTCCGGGTAGATCAATACCTGGTGCGAGATTACCGGACCGCCGGCGTCGCGGGCCATCAGCGCGACAACGGCAGCGAGATTGCCGCCGGCGCTGTCACCGGCGACGGCAATGTTTGTGCCGTCGGCGCCGACTTCGGCGGCGTTGATGGCCACCCACTGCGTCGCAGCGAAGCCGGCGTTGATTGCTGCGGGGTACTTGTGCTCGGGGGCCAGGGGATAGTCCACCGAGACGACGACACGTCCGGTGCGATTGGCCAGCGCGCGAGCCAATCCGTCGTGGGTCTCGAGGTCGCCGAGCACGAAACCGCCCCCGTGGAAGAAGACGATAACTGGACGCGGTTCGTTCGGCTGCGGTTGGTAGATCCGAACCGGTAGGTCGCCGTCTGGTGTGGCGATGATTCGGTCTTGAACGCTTGCGACGACTTCACCCTTGCCCTGGCTCTGGGTCATCAGGCGCATGGCCTGGCGGACTTGCTCCGGGGCGTAGGTGTGTAGGTCGGCGAAGTTGCTTCCGGCCAGTCGTTCGAGGTGGGCCTGGACTTGCGGATGTAGTGGCATGGCGCTGGGTCTTCCTTTCCTTGGCGGCGGTTCGTCGTTAGTGTCTGACTTGAACCGCACTTCAAGTCAAGGGGTTGGCGATGTTGGACATAGCTGAGGTGGCGAGTCGATCCGGTCTGGCGTCTTCGGCGCTGCGGTTCTACGAACGGCGCGGGCTGATCAGCTCCGGTGAACGCAACGGCCTGCGGCGCACCTACGAACCGGCGGTGCTCGACCGGCTTGCCCTGATCAGCTGTGCCAAGGCGGCTGGATTCACCCTTGCTCAGATCGAACGGTTCCTGCGGGCCACACCCAGCGACACCGAATTACGTGCGCGAATGGCCGAGAAGGCCCGCCAAGTCGATGAGGAAATCGCCCGCCTCACCCGAATGCGGGACAGCCTCACGCACGCCGTGACCTGCACCTATACGCCACTGGTCGAGTGCCCGGAGTTCAAGGCGCGCATCAGCGACACGAACGGCGGCACCTAGCATCCAGTCGGTTATCAGGGTGCGTGCGCCGCTGCGCACTAGAGTCATCTCCGTCGACAGGGGAGGCCACATGCCGTTCGAAGCGCATCCGGACCGACGCAAAATCGCCACGCTGCTCGCCATGGCAGTCGCGTTCGTCTTGATCGGGGTGCGGTTGGCCGGGGGATTCGGGCCGGTAGGGCCCATCCGCGGCTGGTCGCCGCAGGCCCTGCACGTCTTCGGATGGATCGCGATCGTCTTCTTCGGGTTCGGTGTGGCTGTGCTCGTATCGCGGTTGTTCTCCGCCGGAGCCGAAGTCCGCGTCGACGCCGAAGGCGTCTACGGGCGGCGCAACGGCAACCGGGTGATTCCGTGGAGCGCCATCGTGCGCATCACCACCGTGGACGGCGGCCGGGTGCAGCTGGCACACCTGTTCCTCGGCGACGCCTCCCCATTCGCGGGCCGGAAAAGGCTGGGGGGCAAATCCTTTGGTGACGTCACGCTCTCGCTGCAGGGTACCGACGGCAAACTCAGCGACCTGCGTGCCGCGTTCGACTACTTCGCGCCGGGCCGGCGGGACGAGTCCGCGGGCTAGTCGCCCCATCCGCAGCACCGCGTGGTCGGCCGCATGTGCTAGTACTGCCTAGCATCCTGGATGAAAGGTTCCGTCATGGCCGGGCTCTACCACGCCGCTGTCGTCTTTCTGATCGTGTTGACGATCGTCACCTTCGCGAGCGGCTTTTGGTTCACCAATCCCTACGGCCGCTTCGCCAGTCCGGACGACCGCTTCACCCTGCCGGGGAAGATCAGCTGGCTGATGTTCGAATGTCCGCAGTGGTGGGCTTTTACCGTGACGTTCTGGCTCGTCGCGCATGAGCACGGGGCGCCGGCGGTCGTGTTGTACGCACTGTGGCAATGCCACTATCTCTATCGGGGTTTGATCTATCCGCTGAGCCGCAAGGGCGACGACAAGCGTTTCCCGATCTCCGGTATTGCCTTCGGTTTCACCTTCAACGCCATCAACGGGTTCGCCAACGGTTACGCCGTGGCCCTGGCTCCGCACTTGCAGAATGAGCACTGGTTTGTCGACCCCCGCTTCATCCTGGGTCTCGCCGTGGCAGTGGTCGGCTGGGGGATCAACTTCCAGGCTGACCGCATCCTGATCGGCCTGCGCGCCGACGGCAGCAGCGGGTACCGCATCCCCTACGGCGGGGTGTATCGTTGGGTGTCGTCGGGCAACTATTTCGGCGAGCTCGTCTTGTGGGCGGGTTGGGCCATCATGGCCTGGACCCTTCCGGGTCTGATCTTCCTGCTCTTCTCCATCGCCAACCTCGGGCCCAGGGCGATGGCCACCCACAAGTGGTACCAGCAGCAGTTCCCCGACTACCCGCCCAACCGCAAGGCGATCATTCCCGGCGTGCTGTAGCGACGCGCCGCGCGGCGTCCGCCTCAGATATAGAGGCGGACAGCGGAAATCGCGCCCCGGTGAGCGGCGTCCTTGGAGAACTCGAACAATCCCACCCCGCGCCTGCCGTTCAGATGCACCGTCGCCGAGACGGTATGTCCTGCGGTCAGGAGCTTTTCGACCGCCAGGTGCTTTGCCGTTGAGACGAACTCGGCAACTGACGTCTCCGAAACACCATCCAGGCTCAGCGTGGCGTTCGGAGTCAGCAGCCCCGAAACCGCCGCCGCATCACCCTGCGTCAGCGCGGCGGTAAGGTCTTCGACTCGACGCTTTCCGCGCCTTCCGACCCCGGAAAGGCCGCGCAGGAATCCTGCGCAGCCCGAAAGCCCTTGGTGACGAATCAGCTGGGGGCCCAGGATCACCGAGGCCAGCAGGCCGCGGCCACCCGAGGTCAGGAGCTGCCCGACCATCTTCTGCAGCTCCCAGTGCGCGAACAAGCGCTGGACCTTCAGGGAGCTGTCCGGTCCCTGCGAGACCAGGTCATAGCGCAGGTGCATCGGGATGTGCATGGTGACGCCCGTCGACATGGTGGTGTGCACCGTGAGGTCTCGTAGCACCGACATGCCTGCAACCACATCGTGCTGCACGTCGAAGGCGATGGTGTTCGGTGCAATGAAGGTGTCGAAGAAACGTCCGATCGCGGCCGTGCCGACATGCGGAGTCGACCCGACCGGGTCGTTCACCTGCCCGTCGGCGGCGAAGAGTCCGACCCAGGCCGATTTATCGTGTACTGCGACAGCTTTCGGCGATTGCTCGACAGCGTCGAGCAGGGCGCTGGCACTGTGCGGAGAACGCTGGTCCGACATCGGATTCCTCTCGTTTCGAAAATCTCGGTATTCGTCTGGCGCCCCATGGACGGTCACCACACCATAGGAACGCCGGCAAGGCCGGCGAAGGCGGCATCACCGGTGATGAGGGCCATCGACTCGATGATCGCCTGGGCCGCAAGCATGCGATCAAACGGGTCCCGATGATCCCAGTCGAGTCGTCCGGCCAGGAGTGCGTGTTCCTCGGTGATCGGCAATCTGGTGGCGCCCAAGCGGTCGAGATGCCTGGAATAGGCGCCAAGGATTGCATCTGCTTGAGGAAGCTTGCCCAGCCGCTGCTTGGTGGACAGTTCCCAAGCTGACACTGACGACACGACGATGGCGGCGGAGCGATCGGTGAGGACTTTGCGGGCGTTGCGTCCCAGGCGGGCAGGGGCCGTGAGTGCCCACAGCACAGCGTGGGTGTCCAGCAGGTACGTCACTGCCATGCGGTGAGTTCTTCTTCGGGCAGTGGGTCGAAGAACTCCTCGGGAACCGCATAGGTGACGAAGCCGAGTTCGCGATCATCTGGGCTGGCGAGCGGGACCAGGCGGGCGGCCGGGTGGTCGCCGCGGGCGATGACAAACTCCTCGCCGCCCTCGACGGCGGCGATCAGCGCGGATAGGTGCGTCTTCGCGTACTGGACCTTGACCTGCTTCATGGCATCGATGCTAAGTAGTTGACCAGGGTTGGTCAACGTTATTGGTCAACCACTGTGCAAGGTGCAGCTGGGCGTGCGCCGTCGAACCCTAGTCGCGCATCCGCAGCACGACTTTGCCGGCCGCGGTGCGATTCTCCAGTGCGGCCAACGCATCAGCGGCCCGATCGAGGTCGAATACATCCGGTTGCGGCGCGGCCACCTTCCCGGAGGCCAGCAGCGGCTCCAGCGTGTCCCATTGACGCTCCAGCTCGCCCGGATGCGACATCACCCACGCGCCCCAGCCAACGCCCACCACGTCGATGTTGTTGAGCAGCAGTCGATTCACCTTCACCGTCGGGATGTCGCCACCGGTGAAGCCCACCACCAACAGCTTTCCGCCGGGGGCCAGCGAGCGCAGCGAGTCGGTGACACGGTCACCGCCCACCGGATCGAGCACCAGGTCCACGCCGCGCTCGCCGGTCAGCTCGGCCACCGCCTCGCGGAACCCGTCGGCGAGCACCGTGTCGGTGGCTCCGGCAGTCCGGGCCACCTCGGCTTTGTCCTCGGTGGAGACCACCGCGATCACCCGTGATGCCCCCAGCGGTCCGGCCAGTCGCAGCGTGGAGGTGCCGATCCCGCCGGCGGCGCCGTGCACCAGCACTGTGGCGCCTTCGGTCAGCTGGCCGCGCGTGGTCAGCGCGAACAGCACCGTCAAGTCGTTGAACAGCAGGCCAGCACCGGCCTCGAAGGACACGGTGTCCGGTAGCTTGAACACCTGGGCGGCGGGCACCGCGATCACCTGCGCCATCCCGCCGTTGAGCATGGTCAATACCGCCACGCGGTCTCCGGGGCGCACCGGCGCGTCGGCCGGGGCGCTGCGCACCACACCGGCCGCCTCGCCGCCCGGTACGAACGGCAGCTCCGGCCTGTGCTGATAGAGCCCGCGGGACTGCAATACATCGGGAAACGCCACCCCGGCGGCGTGGACGTCGATGACCACCAGACCCTCACCGGCGGCCGGCTCGTCGAGATCGACTACCTGGGCAGCTGTCGGTCCGTCGAGTTGGGAAATCTGTACCGCGCGCATGGGCGAACCCTTCGTCAGTGGTGCTTTCCCGAAAACCTAGTGCACGCAGGCGTATGCTCGCGATGCGGCAGCGTTGCCGCATTTCCGATGAGGTGGCGATGAGTGCTCAACGGTCCAGTCGGCGGCGAAGCGGCGGTACGTTCCCCGCGGAATTGCCGCCGGCCCGCACCATGGCGGTCCGGGCGGCCGACGGAACAAAGCTGCACACCCAGGTCTTCGGGCCGGCCGACGGCTACCCGATCGTGCTGGCGCACGGCATCACCTGCGCAATCCGGGTGTGGGGACATCAGATTGCCGACCTGAGCGCCGATCACCGGGTGATCGCCTACGACCACCGCGGCCATGGACGCAGCGGGGTGCCCAAGCGCGGCGGATACAGCCTGACGCACCTGGCGTCCGATCTGGACGCGGTCCTGGAGGCCACGCTGGCGCCGGGGGAGCGTGCCGTCATCGCCGGACATTCGATGGGTGGCATGGCGAGCCGCGCCTGGTCGGACCGCTACCGGCACCGTGTGCACGAGCGTGCCGATGCGGTGGCGCTGATCAACACCACCATCGGCAACCTGCTGGCCGAAGTCGAACTCTTCCAGGTGCCACCGCCACTGCAGCGGACCCGGGTTCAGGCAGCGCGTCGCGGGTTGTTGGCGTTCGGCAGTGTGCCGATCGTCGGTCCGGCGAATCTGGCGGTTCGGCGGTTCGTGCACATGCTTGCCGTGGGCGATGAGGCCGATCCGTGGGTCAGCTCGTTGATCTGCGACCTGTTTGCCAAGACGCCGGCCGCCAGCCGCGGGCACTGGGTGCGGGCGCTTATCGACGCGCTCGGTCCGGCGTCCTTCATCAACCTCGACGGTCTGACCGTGCCCACCTTGGTCATCGGCAGTACCCGTGACCGGTTGTTGCCGCTGTCGGCGTCACAGCGGATCGCCGACGCCGCACCCAATCTCGCCCGGTTCGTCGAGGTCAGCGGGGGACACTGCTCGATTCTTGAGCATCCTGCTGCGGTGAATCGGGAGCTTCGCGACCTGGTGGACCTGGCCACCGGATCCGCGGGTGGCTTGGCCGTCGGGTCCGAGATCAGTTCGTAGGGGCCTGGCGAATCGCGTTGAAAGTCCTTACTGCTCTGAGCGGGCTGACCGGTGTCGTCGATCAGGCGCGCGAGCTGCGTGACGCCGGCGCCAGCGGGGTCTTCACCTTCGAGGGCCCGCACGATGTGTTCGCACCGTTGACGCTGGCCGCCGGTGTGGGCGGCCTGGACCTGATGACCAACGTCGCGATCGCGTTCCCACGCAACCCGATCCATGTGGCCCACCAGGCCAACGATCACCAGCTGCTCAGTGGCGGGCGATTCATCCTGGGACTGGGCACGCAGGTGCGCGCGCAGATCGAGAAGCGATTCGGTGCGGACTTCGACCACCCCGTTGACCGTATGGTCGAACTCGTCGCGGCGCTGCGGGCGATCTTCGAATCCTGGAACACTGGTGCCCGCTTGGATTTTCGCGGCGACTATTACCGGCACACGCTGATGACGCCAACGTTCAGCCCTGGCCCGAACCCGTACGGCCCACCACCGATCTACATCGGCGCGCTGGGACCACGGCTGACCCGTGCGGCCGCTGCGCACGCCGACGGCCTGCTGGTGATGCCGTTCTCCACCAAGCGATTCCTGCATGAGAGCACCATGTCCGCGGTGCGCGCCGGGCTTGCCCAAGCCGGACGTCGTGCCGAGGATTTCGCGGTCGTGCCCGAAATCATCGTGGCCACCGGGGCCACCGATGCCGAGCGGGAGGCCGCCGAAGCCGCCACTCGGATGCTGCTCGGGTTTTACGCGTCGACGCCGGCGTATGCCCCGGTGTTGGCCGCGCACGGCTGGCAGGATTTGCAGCCCGAGCTCAATGCACTGTCCAAGCAGGGCCAATGGGCGCAGATGGGCGCACGGATCACCGACGAGATCCTGCACACCATCGCCGCATGCGGTACTCCGGCGCAGGTGGCCGCGCGCATCCGCGACCGGGTTGACGGAATCGCCGACACGGTCTGCGTTTACCAGGCGGCGCCGATCGCCCCGGCGGTCGTCGGGGCGATCGTCAGCGAATTATCCTGACGGGCAAGCCTTACGGCGCCATGGTGACCCAGTCGGGGAATCCCGTCGGGTCATGCCGGCCCAGCACACCGTGCTCGTAGAGCCCCCAACCCTCGACCGGGGCGGCGTCGCCCTCGCGGCACACCGCGCGCCCCACATGGTCGATCATCCCGAAGCTGGTGCGCCCGAGGATGCCCGGATCGTTCATGTCATAGGTCAGGCGCTCGGTGAACTTCTCGCCCTTCCACTCGCCGTGCAGCCAGTCGATGTCGCCGCCGTAGCCGCCGCCGACGTGAATGGGCACCGGCAGTTTGGATTCCACCGCGAACACCACCGGGGTGCCGTCCGGGCGGGTGGCCTCGATGGTGGCTCCGGTGGCGATGCGGGTGCCGGAGCGGTAGCGAGTGGAGATCCGTGGCCAGCCCAGCTGTTCGACACGGCCGTCGCGCCAGACCCGGCTGCAGTCGTTCAGCGAGCGGAAACCGTTGGGCTCCTCCTGGACGATCATCACCACCGCGAAGTCCTCGAACGCCATCGGCAGATACAGCCACCACATGCCGTCGAACGGCGGGTCGGCGGGACGGCCTGCCGGTTCGCGTTCACCGACCGGGCGGATGCCCCAGGAGCGGTCGCGTGAGCCGATCCAGACCGCGGGATCGACAGCGATCTCCTCGCCATCGATCAGGATCTGCCCACTCCAGGCGCCCAGTTGGGCGAAGCGCTGCGCGTCCAGGGTCACCCGGTTGCCGGTCCGCAGGATGTGCCGCTGCTCCTGCACCGGGTCGAACAGGCCCTCCCAGCGCAGATCGAGCGCGATGCCCTCGGTCTCATCCATGACCACCCGCAGGGAGCGCAGCGGATCGGTGACCTCGATGCGGTAGGCGCCGATACGCTGGTTGAGCCGGTCTTGGTCGATGGCGTCGGACAGGTGCACCGCGGTCTGGGTGTCGCCGCGGCGGACCAACACGTAGGCGTCCTTGACGCCGAGGTTGGGGTAGTAGCCGCATCCGGTGATCAAGAAGATGTCCCCGGTACGGTCGTGGGCATTCAGATAACACCGGTCGTAAAAGTTGCGATCCGAGGAGCCCGGCCAGGCGATCGGTTGCGGCAGTTGGTGAACCGGGAATTCGTCGAGTGGTCCCAGCATCAGTTCTGTTCTCCGATCAACTTCTTGAGCAATCCGGCGTGATAGAACAGCGATTCGGGGTCTTCGGGCTTTTCCATCTCCCCGAAATGCACCCGGCGGGCCCCGGTGCGCATGAACACGATGGCCCACATCACGCCGGCGTAGACGTAGAACCAGTGCAGGTCACCGAGCTCGACGCCGGTGAGCTTCTGGTAGGTGGCCCGCACATCGTCCTCGCGCAGCACCTGCGGAAGTCCAGGGAGCCCGGCTAGTCCGGCGAGTTCCTCGAACACCAAGTGCGCGAAGATAACCCAGGAGACGTCGAGCTCCCGCGGCCCCAGTGCCACCATCTCCCAGTCCAGCACGGCGACCGGCCGGAAGTCGCGATAGAGCACATTGCCGACCCGGGAGTCGCCCCAGCACAACACTGTCTCACCGGCGGCCACGTCGTCCGGCCAGTTCTCCTCCAGCCAGGCCAGGGCGCGGTCCAACAGCGGCGAGCGCCCCATGTCGGGCACCGCGAACTCGTACCACTGCCGCACTCCCTCAAAATGGCGGCGCAGCGCGGTGGCCCCGCGCGACCCTTCGTCGAGGAAGGCGAAGGTCTGCTCGGCATCACTTATGGCGTGCAGCTTGGCGAGCACCTCGACGGTGGAGTCCTGCAGGGTGCGCTGCTGCTCGGCTGACGCGTCGGCGAACCAGTTGCCGCCGAAGGTGTAGGGCATGACATCGGGCGGCACCTCGCCGTCGACGCGGTCCATCAGGAAGAACGGCCGGTCCAGCACGTCGCCGGTCGGTTCGATCCAACGGACTTTCGGCACCGGGACGTCGGTCAGCTCACCCACCAGCCGCATCACCTCGAACTGGTGGTCAAGCCGGTAGTTCGGGAACACCGGCACGTCTTCGGCCGCGGGCGCCACCCGCATCACCCAGCGCTGTTCGACCGGGGCGCCATCGGCGGTCCAGCGGCCGGTGAGCATGATCGTTTCTGAAGACATGCCGTTGGTGTCGACACCGCTTTCCACCGTGACCTCCGGCGCGGCTGCTCCGGGCGACTGGGTGGCAAGCCAGCGAGACATTACCGTGGGCAGTGTGGTGACATCGCGGCTAGAACGTTGGATCCGGCCGACGTCCTTTTCCACAGTCGGTTGGTCGACCACGGTTGTATCCTCCGTTAAGGTAATTACGATACGACAGGTAGCGTTATGAAAGCAGAACCTTCAGCCGTTGACAAGGGGTCCGGCGCCGGACGTCCCCGTGATACCCGCATTGACGGTGCCATATTGCGGGCTGCCGCGGAACTGGTCGTCGAAGTCGGCTATTCGAATCTGAGCCTGGCGGCCGTCGCCGAGCGCGCCGGGACGACCAAGACGGCGTTGTACCGCCGGTGGCCCAGCAAGGCCGAACTGGTGCACGAGGCGGCGTTCTCAGTGCCCCCGAATGCGGTAACGGCGCCGCCGGGCGATGTCTCCGGCGACTTGAAGGCAATGATGGCCGGCGCGCGTGACGCCTTCACCAGCCCGGTGGTGCGGGCCGCCCTGCCGGGCCTGATCGCCGATATGGCCCGCAACGCCGAGTTGACCGAGCGCATCCTGGAACGCTTCCAGGGCCTTTTCGAGGTGATGCGGCACTGGGTGGCCGATTCGGTGAGCCGCGGCGATGCACGAGCTGATGTGGACCCCGACCGGCTCGTCGAAATTATTGGCGGTGCAACGTTGCTGGCCATGATGCTGCGCCCCGACGACGATCTCGGCGATGACTGGGTGCAGCGGATCGCCGACATCATCGCCCACGGTGTGATGGCATAGACCCATGGCTCAGCCATTCGTGCCCGCCGGGCCGCAGCCCTTCCCGCAGGACTGGGCGTCGCTGTTGGTGTTGGTGCCGCACCCCGACGATCCCGAATACGGTGTCGCCGCCGCGGTGGCGAAGTGGACCGCAGCCGGCAAGACTGTCCGCTACGCCCTGGCCAGCAGTGGCGAAGCGGGGATCGCCGGGCTGGAGCCGCAGCAGGCCGGCCCGCTGCGGGAGGACGAGCAACGGCGTGGGGCGGCGATCGTGGGGGGATCGCACGTCGAGTTCTGGGGCTTCCCCGCCAGCGACATCCCCCACACACCTGCCCGGCGCGCCAAGATCGCCGCAGTCATCGCTGAGGTCCGCCCGGATGTGGTGGTCGCGGTGTACGGTGCCCCCGAATTCGCCCCGGGAAAGCCCAACCAGCGCGACCACATCGAGTTCGCCGCCGCGGTCAACGATGCCTGGGACACCCTGGCGGACAAGCCGCGCTGGCTGTTCCAATGCGGCCCAGGGCCCACCCACGTCGAGGATGTGGACGGCTACCTCGACGTCGCGACGGAGTCCCTGGCCGCCCACGAGGTGTATCTCTCGGTCCTCGACCCCGCCACGCCGGTGCACGAGCAGGCGCGCAAGGTGGTCGATATGACGACCTCGGCCCAACCCGGTCGTCGGGTGGCCGGGTTCGTTCTGCAGCGAAGCACCGTCGCGTGACCGGGAGCACAACGGTGCTGCGTATCGGTGTGCTCGGGGCGGCACGGATCACTCCGGATGCCCTGCTCAAACCCGCCGCCGCCAACCCGGAAGTCGTGGTGAGCGCAGTGGCGGCACGCGACATCGGCCGGGCTCGTGCGTTTTCCGCCAAACACGGGATCGGCCGGGTGCACGACAACTACAACGCACTGATCACCGACCCCGAGGTCGATGCCATCTACAACCCGCTGCCGAACCACCTGCACGGCAGGTGGACCCGTGCCGCACTGGACGCTGGCAAGCACGTGCTGTGCGAGAAGCCATTCACCGCCAACGCCGAGGAAGCCCGGGAGATTGCCGCGGCGGCCGCCGGCTCCGACCGGGTAGTGATGGAGGCGTTCCACTACCGCTACCACCCGATGACGGCGCGCATCGAAGAGATCATCGCCTCGGGCGAACTGGGGGAGCTGCGGCAGGTGGACACCGCACTGAGCTTTCCGCTGCCCCGCTTCTCCGACATCCGCTATCACTATGCGCTGGCCGGCGGGGCGTTGATGGACGCCGGCTGCTATGCGGTGCACATGGCCCGCACCTTCGGCGGAGCGACCCCGCAAGTCGTTTCCGCGCAGGCGAAGCTGCGCGATCCGCTCGTTGACCGGGCTATGACGGCGCAGCTGCGGTTTCCCGCCGGGCACACCGGGACCATCCGCTGCTCGCTGTGGTCATCGAACCTGCTGCAGATCAGCGCCCGGGTGATCGGCGAGCGCGGCGAGCTGCGGGCGCTCAACCCGCTGATGCCCCAGTACTTCCACCGGTTGCGGGTCAGCTCGTCGAAGGGCAAGCGCGTCGAGCGTTTCACCCACCGGGCGTCTTACGCCTACCAGCTCGACGCGTTCGCCGATGCCGTGTTGCGTGGCGTGCCGGTGCGCACCACCCCGCAGGACGCGATCGAGAACATGACCGTTATCGACGCGATCTACACCGCTGCCGGCCTTCCGCTGCGGGAGCCGGGCTGAAAACTGCCCAGTCGTCTCGTCAGGCCTGGTGGCCCGGTTCGAGATCGTCGACGTCCGAAAGCGACAGCAGGTCCTCGGCGCCCTCGGCGGTATGTCCGGCTACGGGTTCCAAGAGGTAGCCCATATGGTCGCCGAGGTCGACCCGGCGCAGCGTCTTGCCGACGAACCATGCCGGAGCATCGTCGAGGATCGGCATTCCCGCGGGACCGCTGCGCCAGGAGCAGCGCTCGAATTTGTCGATGTCCTCGCCGGTCTGACCGCCGAACAGCCGGGCCAGCTCGATATCGCGGCGTGCCAGGACGTGAACGGCCAAGTGTTCGGCCTCAGCTGCCACCTCGAAGGTGTGGTTGCGCTTGGACATTCCCACCAGAAACCTCGGCGGTTCGATGCTGGTCTGGGTGGCGAACCCGACCAGGCAACCCGACGCGCGCTCGTCGGTCGCCGTGGTCACCACGAACATGGTGTAGTCCAGCATTGTGACCAGCTGCTGAAATGACTCGTCGTGCATCTGTCCATGATGTACCAGCCGCGCGACGGGCACACCCCGATTACTGCGCGAATTGCGTTGCGGCGTCCACCAGGTCGAGCAGCGGCTGCGGCAGCACGCCCAACAGCACGGTGATCGCGGCGCACAGCGCGATGGCTGCCTTGCTCCATACGCTGGGCAGCACCAGGCGCGGTGGGTCGGCGGGGGAGTCGGTGAAGAACATCAACACGATCAGCCGGACGTAGAAGTAGGCGGCGACACCGCTGGCGATCACGCCGACCACCACCAGTGGTGCCGCGCCACCTTCGGCGGCGGCCTTGAACACCGCGAACTTGCTGATGAACCCGCTGGTCAGCGGGATACCGGCGAACGCCAGCAGGAACATCGAAAACAATAGGCCCACAACGGGGTAACGCCGGCCCAGCCCGGCCCACCGGGACATGTCGAGTTCCTCTTCGCCGCTGGAGCGGCGGATCAGGTTCACCACGGCGAAGGCGCCCACGGTGGAGAAGCTGTAGGCGACCAGATAGAACAGCGTCGCGGAGATACCCGCCGGGATCGCGGACAGCACACCGGTCAGCACAAAGCCCGCGTGGGCGATCGAAGAATAGGCCAGCATGCGCTTGACCTCGGTCTGGGTGATCGCTGCGATGGTGGCGAACACCATGGTCAGTACCGCGATCAGCCACAGCAGCGGGCGCCAGTGGTCATGCAGCGCAGGCAGTGCAACGTAGAGGATCCGCAGCATCGCCCCGAATGCGGCGACCTTGGTGGCGGCCGCCATGAAACCGGTGATCGGCGTCGGCGCCCCGACGTAGACATCGGGAACCCACGAATGAAACGGCACCGCACCGACTTTGAAGAACAAGCCCACCAGCAGCAGCCCGGCGCCGATCAATGCCAGCGGGTCGTTGCTGTGGGCCAACAACTGCTCACCGATATCTGGCAGCGTCAGCGTGCCGGTGGCGCCGTAGAGCAGTGCGGCGCCGAACAGGAACAGTGCCGAGGAGAACGCGCCCAGCAGAAAGTACTTCAGCGCCGCTTCCTGCGAGAGCAGACGGCGGTAGCGGGCCAGCCCGCACAGCAGATACAGCGGCAGCGAGAGCACTTCCAGCGCAACGAACATGGTGACCAGGTCGTTGGCGGCGGGGAACACCAGCATGCCGCCGACCGCCAGTACGGTCAGCGGGAACACCTCGGTCTGAGTCACCCCGGCGCGCGCCGCGTCGAGTTCGGCGACGCTGTCCGGGACCGCGGACGCCTGCGGGGTGAACGCATCCAGGCCCGCGTGTGCGGGGGAGGCGGCGGGTGCCGTCGCCGCGCCCGGACCTTCGGGAACGCCCGCACCGATGTTGCGCTCGGAGATGAACAGCACGGCCATGATCCCGACCAGCACGATGGTGCCCTGCAGCACCAGTGCCGGTCGGTCGACTGCCATCGCGCCCATTACCGCGATGCGACCACCGGTCGGCAGGTCACGGCCCACCGCGACGATGGCGGCGAACGCGGCGGCCAAACCGCCGACAGCGAGCAGGACCTGCATCACGTAGCGCGCCCGGCGCGAAATGAACGCCTCGAAGAGCACGCCGGTCACCGCGGTGCCGAAGACGATCAGCAGCGGAAGGATAAGGCTGTATTCGACGGATGGGATTGGCATGCCCGCCATGGTCAGTGCGCCCCCTCAGCGGTCAGCGGTGCCGGATCGGTTTGACCGATCGTGGTCAAGGTGTGCTCGACGCCCGGATTGATGATGTCCAGTGCGGGTTTGGGGTAGCAGCCGAGGAACAGCAGCAGCGCGATCAACGGAGTGACGACCAGCAACTCCCGTGGCACCAGATCGCGGATGCGTTCGTTGCCCTCGGTGACCGGGCCGGTCATCACCCGCTGATACAGCCACAACATGTAGATCGACGACAACACCAGCGCCGTGGAGCCGACGGCCGCCGCCACCCAATACCGGTTGAACGTGCCGATCAAGACCAGGAACTCACTGATGAACGGGGCCAGACCGGGCAGCGACAGGGTGGCCATCGCGGCGACCATGAAGGTGCCGGCCATCACCGGCGCTACCTTCTGCACGCCGCCGTAGTCCGAAATCGCCCGGGCACCGTCGCGGCGGGCGACGAGGAACCCGGCGATCAGGAACAGTGCCGCCGTGGACAACCCGTGGTTGAGCATGTACAGCGTCGAACCGCTCTGTCCCTGGCTGGTCATCACGAAGATGCCCAGAATGATGAACCCGAAATGCGAGATCGAGGTGTAGGCGATCAACCGCATCATGTCGCGCTGGCCGATCGCCACCATGGCGCCGTAGACCACGCCGATGACCGCCAGCACGATGATGGCCGGACGGAAATACGTTGAGGCGTCGGGGAACAACTGCAGGCAGTACCGCAGCATCCCGAACGTCCCCACTTTGTCCATCACCGCCATCATCAGCACCGCGGTTGCCGGGGTGGACTCCACCGCCGCGTCGGGCAGCCACCGGTGCAGCGGCCACAGCGGGGCCTTGACCGCGAAGGCGAACATGAAGCCGGCGAACAGCAGCTTGAGTACACCCGGATCCACGGTGGTGGTCGCCGGGGAGAATATCGAGACCAATTCGCGGAAGTCGAAGGTGCCGCCGGAGACGCCTTCGCCGGTGCTCACCACGTACACCCCGATCACCGCGGCCAGCATGATCAGACCGCCGAACAGGTTGTACAGCAGGAACTTCAGGGCCGCATGGGAACGCCTGGCGCCGTTCCCGAATCCGCCGATCATGAAGTACATCGGGATCAGCATCGCTT
>CAXYUC010000081.1:0-19473 GCA_964292075.1 uncultured Mycolicibacter sp. | reverse complement strand
GGCCCCCCCTCCCCCCCCCCCACCGCCGCCCCCGCCATTGCCGAACATCCCGGCCGCCCCGCCGCCCCCGCCGCCGCCGGCGGTGTTGTCCCAGCCGGCACCGCCATCACCGAACAGCCAGCCCGCGTCCCCGCCGTCGGGATGCGCCTCGGTTCCTGCCGTGCCGTCGGCGATCATGGCGCCCCAGCCCAGCGCCCTACTGAGATCGTTGAGCCCGTCCAGGATCGGAGTGGGTCCGGTGCTGTGGATCCAGCTTTCGACACCGGTGTGCAGCGGGGTGTAGATGAGCTGCTGCAGCCACGCCGTCGCATCGGCTGCGCCCACGCTCGGCGCTCCGGAGATCCCGGCCAGGACGTCGTTCCAGTGCGTCGGGGCGAAGAAGGCGTCCCAGGCCGCCGGGTTCGACAGTGCGGACCAGTCCACGTTGTGGGTGGCCGCGTCCACGAACGGGTCCATCACCTGCTCGAGCATGGCGTCGAACACCTCGGCGCTCGCCGGGGCCGGCACGGCCGCGCCGAACACCAGGGCCGAGCCCACTGCGGCGCCCAGCCCGATCGCCCGACGATTGACCTTGCCGCTGCGACGTCGAGTCATCTGGCGTGGACCTTTCTTACACCCCCCAGCAAAGCTGAACATTAAATGTGCTCATCATGAATGATTCCAACAACCTACCGGGCTGAGCCTTGATTTCGGCGCAAAGCCCCGAAAATGCGGGATTGCCTGGGCGACACAGCACTGTAGGCAAACTGTGACCGCGCCGACTCGCCGGTGTTACCGCTTTGATGCAGGATTTCAACAAGAACGTTCGGACAAGTCCCGGGTACTGCTCGGCGCCGGACCACGACGAGGGGGATGCATGCGAGGCTTCATGAGCAAGGCGGGCACGGGAGCAGGCTTGGTGGGCCTGATCGCCACCACGGGATTGGCGGCACCGGCGCAGGCGAGCCCGGTCGACACCTCATTCCTGTCCGATCTCGCCGGGGCCGGTGTTCCGGTCGGCGACCCGACCGCGACGGCAGCCCTCGGCCAATCCATCTGCCCGATGCTGACCGAGCCCGCCGGCACCGCCGCGTCGGTGGCGGCCCCGATCACCGGCCTCGGCGGCGGGCCCAGCATGTCGCCCGAGATGGCGCAGCTGTTCACCGAGATCGCCGTGCAGATCTATTGCCCGCAGATGCTGTCCCAGTTGGCCAGCGGCCAACTGCCGGATCTGCCGCAGATCCCTGGGATGTCGGTCGGTATCCCCGGCTTGTCCGGTGGAGTCCCAGCCATTCCAGCCATCCCCGGGTTTTAGCCGCCCGCCGCAGCGGCCGGCTTGAGGTAGCTGACCAGACTGACGTCGAGCACTTCGTCGGTGAAGTAGTGCTCGCAGCCGCGTAGGTACCTCAGATAGCGCTGGTAGACCTCATCGGACTGGATCTCGATGGCGGCGTCCTTGTTGGCCTCCAACGCATCGGCCCAGATCTGCAGGGTTTTGATGTAGTGCGGACGCAGCGAAAGCGCTTCGGGAACTAGGAAACCGGCCCTCTCGCCGTGCTCCACCATCATGGCGGTGGTAGGCAGTCGCCCGCCGGGAAAGATCTCGGTAAGGATGAACTTGATGAACCGCGCGGTCTCGAACGTCAGCTTCTTGCCGCGTGCATTCAGCTCATAGGGGTGGTAGCTGACGCTGCTCTGAATCGTCATTCGCCCGTCCGCGGGCAGAATGTCGAAACACCGTGCGAAAAAGGCGTTATAGCGTTCGTGGCCGAAATGCTCGAACGCCTCGATGGAAACGATCCGGTCGACCGGTAGGTCGAACTCTTCCCACCCGTGCAGCAGTATCCGCCGCTCGCGCTCGGTGTCGATGGTGTCCAGTAGTCGCTGCGCATAGGCGTGCTGGTTCTTCGACAGCGTGAGGCCGATGACGTTGACGTCGTAGCGCTCGAGCGCACGCTTCATCGTCGAGCCCCAGCCGCAGCCGATATCGAGCAGCGTCATGCCGGGCTGCAGATCGAGCTTGGCGAGATTGAGGTCGATCTTGGCGATTTGGGCCTCTGCCAGTGACAGCTCCGGCGGTTCGAAATAGGCGCAGCTGTAGGTGCGGGTCGAATCCTGGAACAGCGCGAAGAAGTCATCGGAGAGGTCGTAGTGAGCTTGAACGTCCGCGAAATGCGGCCGCAAGGTCCTGGCGGCTGGAACATCAGTCATCGCCAGGCCTACTTCTGCAAGGTGAACTGGTTGACGTCGATGTACCCGGTGCGAAAACCGTTGGCGCAACCAGTCAGGTAATGCATGTAGCGGTCGTAGACCTCTTGGCCCTGGAGTTCGATGGCTCTGTCCCGATTGCCCTCCAGTGCTGCCGCCCAGCAGTCCAGGGTTCTGACGTAATGCGGTTGTAGCGATTGCCTTCGAGTCAGGGTGAAACCCGCTCGGGCCGAATGCTCCTGCACCATTTCGATGGTGGGCAGCCGGCCGCCCGGAAAGATCTCGGTCACGATGAACTTGATGAAACGGGCCATCGCGAAAGTCAGTGGCATGCCGCGGGCGGTGATCTGCGGCAGGGTCAGGCCGGTGATGGTGTGTAGCAGCATCACGCCGTCGGCCGGCAGCGCGGCGTAGGCCATGGTGAAGAAATCGTCGTAGCGTTCGTGCCCGAAGTGCTCGAAGGCGCCGATGGACACAATCCGGTCCACCGGTTCGCGGAAGTTCTCCCAGCCCTCCAACAGCACGCGTTTGGTGCGCGTGCTGTCCATGCCGGCGAACATGGACTCCACATGGGCAGCTTGGTTCTTGCTCAAGGTCAGTCCGATGACGTTGACGTCATACTCTTCGACCGCACGCCGCATGGTGGCGCCCCAGCCGCAGCCGACGTCGAGCAGCGTCATGCCGGGCTGCAGTCCCAGCTTGCCCAGCGCCAGGTCCATCTTGGCGATCTGGGCTTGTTCGAGCGTCATGTCGTCACGCTCGAAGTAGGCGCAACTGTAGGTCTGGGTCGGATCGAGAAAGAGTCGGAAGAACTCGTCCGACAGGTCGTAGTGGGCCTGCACATCTTCGAAATGCGGTGTCAGATTTTTTGGCATAGCACTGTGCCCTCGGCCGGAGGCCGAAAGCGTCCCCCTTCTAGTACTTTCCGAACGCGAGTGCCACGTTGTGGCCGCCGAATCCGAAGGAATTGCTGATCGCGTATCGGTAGTCGCCGGTTCGTACGTCACCGGCGACGACGTCCAGATCGATCTCCGGGTCGAGGTGGTGCAAATTCAACGTCGGCGGGACTACGCCGTCCCGCAGCGCCAAGACCGTCAGAATCGCCTCCACCGCACCAACTGCCCCGACCGAATGGCCCAGAGCGGATTTCGGTGCATACACCGCGGCGCGGTGCGCGCCCATAGCGTTGTTGATCGCCTGGGCCTCGGCCAGATCGCCGATCCGGGTTCCGGTGGCGTGTGCGTTGATGTGGTCGATGTCGGTTGGAGCCAGGCCCGCAAGATCGATCGCCCGGGTCATCGCGTAACCCGCGCGCTCGCCCTGCGGATCGGGCGCCACGATGTGGTGACCGTCCGAGGTGATTCCGGCGCCCATCAGGCGGCCGAGAATGGTTGCGCCCCGCGCCTTTGCGTGCTCAAGAGTCTCAATGACCAGCAAGGCGCCGGCCTCGCCGAACACGAACCCGCTGCGGTCGGCGTCGAACGGCCGGCACGCGCCGGCCGGGTCGTCGTTGTGAGTGGACAACACGATGCGCATCGCGGCGAATCCCGCGATGGGCACCGCTTCGATCTTGGTCTCGACGCCGCCGCAGATTGCGATGTCAGCCTCGTCGTAGACGATGTTGCGCCAGGCCTGCGCGATCCCTTCGGCGCCGGAAGCACACGCCGAGATCGGGGTGAAGACACCCGCTTTGGCGCCACGCTCCAGACCCACGGCAGCGGCCGCCGCGTTGGGCATGTACTTCTGCACGCCTAGCGGTGAGACCGCCTTCATGCCGCGTTCCACCATGCCTTGGTAACCCCAGACCAGCTCCTCCGGGGAGCCGAGCCCGGTGCCGATCGAGACGAGCAATCGGCGTGGATCCACCTCTGGCGAACCGGCATTCGCCCAGACCCGACGGCCCAGGATGACCGCCATCTTCTGCAGGTAGGACAGCCGGTGCAGTTCCTTGGGGTTCAACTCGTGGTCGAAGTCCTCGAGCAGATGCCCACCGATACGCACCGGGAGGTCGAACCGCTCGACGAAGGGATCGTCGAGCTTACGGATGCCGCTCTGCCCGTCCAGCAGTTTCTTCCAGGTGTCCTCGGCGTCCGTCGCCAGCGCCGTCGTCATCGCGGCCCCGGTGACCACGACCTCGGGAAGGCCACTCCCAGTGGAGAGCCGAGTCATTCGGGCCATTTCCGCGCCTCGCTTCCAGGACGCTATTTGGTCAAGATGAACTGCCCGACGTTGCTGATTCCTCTGCTGAAGAGGTCAGCGCAGCCGGTCAGATAGCGCAGGTAGCGCTCATACACTTCCTCGGACTGGATGGCGATGGCGCGTTCGCGGTTGTGCCGCAAATTGTCTGCCCACATGTCCAGGGTCCGGACGTAGTGCTCCGGCATCAAAACGGCGTCCTGGATATGAAATCCGGCGCCTTGCGAGTATTCATAGATGTCGTCGCGCCCCGCCATCTCCCCACCGGGAAAGATCTCCTTGCCGAGGAATCGGACGAAGCGCAGATCGCTCATCGTCACCTTGATGCCATGCTCACGCCAGTAGGTCTGCGGGTAGGTGAATATGCTGTGGAACAACATTCGGCCGTCGTCGGGCAGGATGTCGTAGGCACGTTCGAAGAACGCGGCATAGCGAACCTTCTTGAAGGAGTCGAACGCCTCGATCGTGAAGATCCGATCAACCTTCTCGTCGAACTCTTCCCATCCCTGCAGGCGCGCCTCCGCACGACGCTTCGTATCGATCGCCGCCAGAGTGGCCGCGCTGCGCGCGCAGTGGTTGCGGCTGAGCGTGATTCCGATGACGTTGACGTCGAACTCCGTCACCGCTCGGGCCAGCCCCGCTCCCCACCCGCAACCGACGTCCAACACCGTCATTCCCGGCTCGAGGTTGAGCTTGCGCAATGCCAAGTCATACTTCGCGTTCTGCGCCTCCTCCAGCGTCATGTCGTCGCGCTCGAAGTACGCACAGGTGTAGGCCATTGTCGGATCGAGGAACAGCGCGAAGAAGTCATCGGAGATGTCATATGCCGCTTGAGACTCTTCGTAGTACGGCTTGAGATCGGTCATCTGTGTCACCATGTCCTCCGAATCGCTTACGTCACTGGCTTTTCCATCGTGAACTGGCAGACGTCGGTGTAGCCGTCACGGAACAGCTCCCGGCAACCCGTCAGGTACTTCAAAAACGTCTCGTACGTCTGCTCGCCTTTGAGCTCGACCGCCTGGTCCTTGTGCGCTTCAAGTGACTTGGCCCAGGTGTCCAAGGTGCGTACATAGTTCGACCCGATCCGGTGATGACGGGTGATCTCGAAACCACACCGGGTCGCGTGTTCATCGACGATCGACACCAGCGGTAGCCGGCCGCCGGGGTAGATCTCCTTGCGGATGAAGTTGATGAACCGCAGCAGCGACATCGTGCGCTTGAGCCCCATTTGCTGGGATTCCTCGAGAGAGGGCACCACGATCGAATGCAGCAGCATCACGCCGTCGTCGGGCAGCACGTGGTAGCACATCTTGAAGAAATCGTCGTAACGCTCATAGGTGCCGACACCGTCGGCGAAGTGCTCAAAAGCGCCCAATGAGACGATGCGGTCCACCGGCTCGTCGAACTGCTCCCAGCCCTGCAACCGCACCTGTTTGGACCGCGGGCTGTCCATCTTGGCGAACTCGCTTTCGCAATGGGCCACTTGGTTTTCACTCAGCGTCAGCCCGAGGACGTTGACGTCGTACCTCTCGACGGCTCGCCGCATGGTGGAGCCCCAACCGGACCCGATGTCGAGCAGCGTCATCCCGGGCTGCAGGCCCAACTTGCCCAATGCCAAGTCCACCTTGGCCATCTGAGCCTGTTCGAGCGTCATATCCTCGCGCTCGAAATATGCGCAGCTGTAGGTCATGGTCGGATCCAGCCACAGCCGGAAGAACTCGTTGGACCGGTCATAGTGCGACCGGATGTGATCGACATCCGGAATCAGTTCGACGTCGCTCATCTCGGCCACCGGCCCCCTCCTCGACGCAGCTCGACCGGCGTGGACCGGCCGTAGCTGCGGGTTCCCGTCGAGCGGAAGGGTCAAACACAGTCCGAGAAATTGTCGGACCGGTCAAAAATAACTAGCTGGTCCCAAGCGGGTCGATCGTCGCGGCCACGTAGAGCATCACCGTCGCGGCGGTCGTCATCGTCGCGAAGTCCAGCCCCCGCTCGCGCAGCACCAGCATCCCGGCCCGGTCCTCGGACAGCACCAGGCGCAGCGCGGCCGCCACCCCGGTCCCGATCCCGATCAGCAGCGCGCCGCGCCGCCAGAAGTTCGCCCCAGCCAGCACGAATGCCGCCGTGAAGATCAGCCCGACCAGCAGGATCGGCCACTGCGCGGCAATCACCCGGCGGACATCGGCGAGGGTCACAGCGTGCTCTCGACTCTTTCCACGACGTTGGTCAACAGGAACGCCCGGGTCAGCGGACCCACCCCGCCGGGGTTGGGCGACACGTGGCCGGCCACCTCCCACACGTCGGGATGCACGTCGCCGACCAGTCCGGCGTCGGTACGCGACACCCCGACGTCGACGATGGCCGCACCCGGACGCACCATGTCGGCGGTGAGCATGTGCGGCACGCCGACCGCTGCGACGATGATGTCGGCCTGGCGGGTCAGCTCAGCCAGATCGCGGGTCCCGGTGTGGCACAGCGTGACGGTGGCATTCTCCGACCGGCGGGTCAGCAGCAGTCCCAGCGGGCGCCCGACCGTCACGCCACGTCCGATCACCACGACATGGGCGCCCGCAATCGGCACCTCATAGCGGCGCAGCAGGTGCACGATGCCGCGCGGGGTGCAGGGCAGTGCCGCCGGGGTGCCCAGCACCAGCCGACCCAGATTGGTCGGATGCAGCCCGTCAGCATCCTTGGCCGGGTCGACACGCTCGAGAGCGGCGTTCTCGTCCAGGTGCTTGGGCAACGGCAGCTGCACGATGTAGCCCGTGCACTCATCGTTGGCGTTCAGCTCGTCGATGGTGTCGTTGAGCTGCGCCGGACTGCAGTCCGCGGGCAGGTCGCGGCGGATCGAGGTGATACCGACCTTGGCGCAGTCGGCGTGCTTGCCGCGCACATAGGCGTGCGACCCGGGGTCGTCTCCGACCAGAATGGTGCCCAGACCGGGCGTGCGGCCGGCGGCGGACAACGCTGCCACCCGTGCCTGAAGGTCGACGAAGATCTCGTCGCGCGTGGCCTTGCCGTCCAACGTAATCGCACCCACGCGGACAGTCTGGCATGCCACCCGCAGTGCCAACGATGACGATCCGTCATTAAGCTCCGGCTATGGGAGTTCCCGACGTCTTCAGCCCCGCCAAACTCGGCCCGATCACGTTGCGCAACCGGATCATCAAGGCCGCGACGTTCGAGAACCGCACGCCTGGCGCGCTGGCATCCGACGATCTCATCGAGTATCACCGGCTGCCGGCCGCCGGCGGGGTGGGCATGACCACCGTGGCCTACTGCGCGGTCTCCCAGGGCGGGCGCACCTCCAACGACGGGCTGTGGATGCGCCCGGAGGCGGTCGCCGGGCTGCGCCGGCTCGCTGATGCGGTGCACGCCGAGGGAGCCATGGTCAGCGCTCAGATCGGTCACGCCGGCCCGGTCGCCGACGCGCGCTCCAACAAGGCCCGTGCCCTGGCCCCGGTGCGATTCTTCAACCCGATCGGCATGCGTTTCGCCAAGAAGGCCACCAGCGACGACATCGACCAGGTCATCACCCAGCACGCCGACGCCGCCCGCTACGCCGTGGATGCCGGGTTCGACGCCGTGGAGATTCATCTCGGCCACAACTACTTGGCGAGCTCATTTCTTTCTCCGCTGATCAACCGCCGCTCCGATGAGTTCGGCGGGTCGCTGGCCAACCGGGCCAAGGTGGCCCGCGGCATCGTGGCGGCCGTGCATAAGGCGGTGGGCGGACAGATCGCGGTGACGGCCAAACTGAACATGGCTGACGGGGTCCGCGGCGGTATCAACCTGGACGAATCGCTGACCACCGCGAAATGGCTGCAGGACGACGGCGGCCTGGACGCGTTGGAGCTCACGGCCGGCAGCTCGCTGGTCAATCCGATGTACCTCTTCCGCGGGCACGCCCCGGTGAAGGAATTCGCGAGCGTCTTTCCCCCGCCGTTGAGCTGGGGCATGCGGATGACCGGCAACAAATTCCTGCGCGAGTACCCCTACACCGACGCCTACCTGTTGGACAACGCCCGACTGTTCCGCGCCGAGTTGTCGATGCCGCTGATCCTTTTGGGCGGCGTCACCAACCGCGCGACGATGGATCAGGCGATGGCCGAGGGATTCGAGTTCGTCGCAATGGCCCGGGCGTTGCTGGCCGAACCGGACCTGGTCAACCGGATCGCTGAGGAGTCCACGACGCTGTCGGAGTGCACGCACTGCAACCAGTGCATGCCGACGATCTACCGGCGCACGCACTGCGTCGTTACGGGCGCACCGGACGCAACTCGCTAGAGTTGACTCGATGAGTCACCCAGCCCCGCCGGTGCTGACCGTCCGTCACGACGGGTCGCAAGGCACGTTCTCCGCAGGCCACGACGTGGTCATCGGACGCGACCTGCGGGCCGACGTCCGCATCCCGCATCCCCTGGTCTCGCGGGCTCATCTGCTACTGCGCTTCGAGCAGGGCCGGTGGCTGGGGATCGACAATGGCTCCCTGAACGGCATTTACGTCAACGGCCAGCGGGTGCCCGTCGTCGACATCCGCGACGGACAGGCCGTCAACCTCGGCAACCCGGACGGACCGCGGGTCTCCTTTGAGGTGGGACGGCACCAGGGCCAGGCCGGCCGGCCACCGCAGACCGTTTCGATCCAGGTGCCGCAGCCCGGCCAGCCAGGAATAGCACGCCCGGCCCGACCGCCACAGCCGTCGGGTTGGCCGGCACCACCCGAACCCGCGCCGTATGCAGATCCGCGGTCGGCTGGGCACCCCGGCGTGCCGCAGCCCTATCGGACCCCGTCCGGACCGGCGCCGTATCCTCCGCCGCCCGCCCACCGGCCACCGGCATATCAGTCTGGGCCCGCCAGCCCGGCTGCAGACGCGGCACTGCGTCCCGGCTATCAACCTCCCGCCCAGCCGCCGGTGCCCGCCGACGTGTTCCCCCCGCACCAACCGTCCACCCGGATGGCGCCGGTGTCGGCGACGCCCCCCGAAGTCGGCAACATCGCCACCCGCATGATCGACATCCTGCGGCCCGCCTCCAGCTCCGCCCCGGACGCACCGGCCGGGGCCCTGACCATCGGCCGTGCCACCGACAACGACGTCGTGATCTCCGACGTATTGGCCTCCCGCCACCACGCCATGCTGATCCCGACCCCGCTGGGCACCGAGATCCGCGACAGCCGAAGTATCAACGGCACCTTCGTCAACGGTGTCCGGATCGGCTCGGCAATCCTGTCCGAAGGCGACCTGGTCACGATCGGCAACGTCGACCTGGAGTTCACCGGCGGCACCCTGCTGCGCCGCACCGACGCCGCGAGCCGCACCGGTGGCCTGGAAGTCCGCGATGTCTGCTTCGACGTCGAGGGCGGCAAACGGCTGCTCAACAACATCTCGCTGACGGCCCGGCCGGGCACCCTGACCGCGATCATCGGCGGCTCGGGTGCCGGCAAGACGACGCTGTCGCGGCTGATCGCCGGCTATACCAAGCCCACCGCCGGCTCGGTCACCTTCGAGGGCCACAACATCCACACCGAGTACGCCTCGTTGCGCAGCCGGATCGGGATGGTGCCGCAGGACGACGTGGTGCACCGGCAGCTGACCGTCAACCAGGCGCTGGGTTACGCCGCCGAACTGCGCCTGCCGCCGGACAGCAGCAAAGCCGACCGGGACCAGGCCGTCGCGCAGGTGCTCGAGGAACTCGAGCTGACCAAGCACGCCGACACTCGGGTGGACAAGCTCTCGGGCGGCCAGCGCAAACGCGCCTCGGTGGCCCTGGAACTGCTGACCGGGCCATCGCTGCTGTTGCTCGACGAGCCGACGTCGGGGCTGGACCCGGCGCTGGACCGCCAGGTGATGCTGATGCTGCGCGGGCTGGCCGACGCGGGCCGGGTGGTGCTGGTGGTCACCCACTCGGTGTCCTACCTGGACGTCTGCGACGAGATCCTGCTGATGGCCCCCGGCGGCAAGACGGCGTTCTGCGGCCCACCCAAAGAGGTCTTCCCGGCCATGGGGGCCGACAACTACGCCGACATCTTCGCCAACGTCGGCCCCGCCCCGGACGAACCCCACCGGCGGTTCCTGGAGCGCGACGGCGCCCCCCAGGGCGCGGCGGCCGCCGTCCCGGCGACTCCACCGGCCGACTTGGGCAGCCCGCCGGCGGAAAGCCTGCGCAAACAGCTGTCGACGATCGCGCGCCGCCAAGTTCGGCTGATCATCTCCGACCGCGGCTACTCAGTCTTTTTGGCCGTGCTCCCCTTTATTGTGGGCGCGCTGTCGCTGACCGTGAAGGGCAACGGTGGGCTCGGGATGCCGGGACCCGACGCGCCGACCGAACCGCAGTACATCATGGTGCTGCTCATCATCGGCGCGGTCTTCATGGGCACCGCCCTGACCATTCGAGATCTGATCGGCGAACGCCCGATCTTCAAACGAGAACAGGCCGTGGGGCTGTCGACGGCGGCCTACCTGCTTGCCAAGATCACGGTGTTCTGCGCGTTCGCCACGGTGCAGGGGGTGATCGCCACCGCCATCGTGATCGTGGGCAAGGGCGGCCCGACTCAGGGCCCCGTGATGTTCGGCAGCGCCAACATCGACTTGTTCCTGGCCGTGGCCGGGACCTGTGTGGCCTCCGCGGTGCTCGGGCTGGCCCTGTCGGCGTTCGCGCAGTCCAGCGAACAGATCATGCCGATGCTGGTGGTCTCGATCATGTCGCAGCTGGTGCTGGCCGGCGGGATGATCCCGGTGACCGACCGGGTCGGGTTGTCGCAGGCGGCCTGGGTGACGCCGGGCCGCTGGGGCTATGCCGCGGGCGCGTCCGCGATCGACTTCAACAAGCTGGTCAACGTGCCGCAGATCCCCAAAGACCACCTGTGGGACCACACCAGGGGCATCTGGCTGTTCGACATGGGGATGCTGGCACTGCTGTCGTTGTTCTACACCCTGCTGGTCTGGTGGAGGATCCGGCTCAGGCGCTGACTCCGGCGGCGTCGAAGGCGACACGCAGCTGCGAGGGTCCACGCAACTCGGGGCCGAGCAGGCTGGCGATACGCACCGAGTCGGGCTCGAGCAGCCGCAGCCCCGGCAGCCACGCCGCGTTCCCCGCCGCTGCGCTGCCGGGCTTGATCGTCGACATGCGCTCCGGCCCGGCGTTGCAGGCGAGTCTCGGCGAGCGTCGCTGACGTGTCGGTCAAGCCTGCGGCGCCAGGCTGGACAGCGCGTATTCGCTGATCGCGATCAGCGCATCCCGGGCCGAACGCGGGTCGCGCGCATCGACGGTGATCACCGGGATGTGCTCCGGCAGGGCCAGAGCCTTGCGCACCGCGGCGACCGGATACCGTGGCGCGCCGTCGAACTCGTTGACCGCGATCAGGAACGGCAGGTTGCGGTGCTCGAAGAAGTCCACCGCGGCGAAGCTGTCCTGCAGTCGGCGGCAGTCGGCCAGGATGATCGCGCCGATCGCGCCGCGCACCAGGTCGTCCCACATGAACCAGAACCGGCGCTGGCCGGGCGTACCGAACAGATACAGCACCAGGTCGTCGGCCAGTGTGAGACGACCGAAGTCCATCGCCACGGTGGTGGTCCGCTTGTCCGGGGTGGCCTCCAGGGTGTCGACACCGGCCGAGGCGTCGGTGACCAGCGCCTCGGTGCGCAGCGGCATGATCTCCGAGACGGTTCCGACGAACGTGGTCTTGCCCACTCCGAACCCGCCCGCGATGACGATCTTCGTCGACGCCGCGTCCCTGGGCCTGGTGGGCCTATCCAAGCGCTCGTAGGCCACGAAGCGTCCTTCCTATCAGTTCTCGGCGTTCGTCCCGGGTGGACGCCTCGGTCAGCGTGGGACGCACCCGAAGGTATCCCGACGTCACAAGATCGCCCACCAGGACGCGCGCCACACCCAGCGGCAGATTCAGCCGGGCGGAGATCTCGGCGACCGAGGGGGCCGCCCGACACAGTTCGATGATCCGGCCGCGCGGGTCGCTGACCGGCCATTGGTTGGGCTGGGCCGCACGCAGTGTCTGCACCGGGGCTTCCAGCGGCAGGCTGACGTCGGTGTGGGTTCTTCCGGCGGTCAGCGTGTACGGGCGTACCAGGCTGGCCTCAGTTTCCCGGGCTTCGGACTCCTCGGGATTCGCCGGCTCCGGCGGGATGTCCATCACCATTCACCGGTATCTCACGAGCGATCGCCCGGCGACGACGCCGCCCGACGCGACGACTGCACCACCGCGCCGACCCGTTCCACCAGAACCGCCATCTCGTAACCGATCTGGCCGATGTCGCAGGAGGTGCTCGCCAACGTCGCCAGGTGGGAACCGTCGCCGACTCTCATCAGCAGCAGGTAACCGTGCTCCATCTCCACCACCGACTGCAGCACTCGTCCGCCCTCGAACAACTGCGCCGCACCGGTTGCCAGGCTGGCCAATCCGGACGCCACCGCAGCCAACTGGTCGGCCCGCTCGGTGGGCAGGTGTTCGCTGGCGGCGACCGTCAATCCGTCGACCGATACCAGCACCGCATGCGACACCCCGGGCACCTCGCGGGCGAAGTTGGAAACCAGCCAGTCCAGCGAGCTCTCGGGAGCCCGGCGCTGTTCGGTGTGGTCAGTGGGGAAAGTCATTGCTGGTTGCGCCCCTGATCGGTGTCCAAGCTTTCTTCGAAGCCTTTATCCAAACCTTTGTCCACGCCGTGCGATCTCGCGGCATGCACCCCGCCGAAGTGACTGCTGATCGAGGCGCGGATCGCCTCGGGATCCCGTTCCGGTGTCTGGTGGGCGGGCCGGTGGGGTACGCCGTTGGATGCTACCGGCCGGCCGGTATCGCCCTGATCGTGCACCGGCGCAGCGGAGTCTCCGGCGTCCTCGGACGGGTCGGCCTCGGCCGAACCGGGCACCAGCCGAGCACCGGGTTCGCGGACCGGCAGACCGTGTTCGGTGTGGTCGCGCACCGGCACGTTGTCCGCCTCGGCAGCCACCGACCAGCCGCGGTCCCATACCGACTGCCAATCCAGGTCGGCGCGCAGATTCGGCTCGTTGGGGTCGTTGCCCACCGACTCCGAGAGCATCCGCTGATAGATGGTGTCGGTGTCGGTGTCGGCCTCGGGCTCGTCGGCGACCCGGGCGCGCGCCGCGAAATACTCCGAAGTGTCAGCGGGAGCGGACTTTTCCGACTTCTCGACGTCCGGCGACGATCCCGCGGTTTTCCCTGCCGGTTCCCCGGTCCATCCGGCTTCTTCGTCGGCTTCCCACCAGGGTTGCGGCAGGTCGCGTCGCACCCGCTCCGCGCCTGCCGGCGGGCGCGCTGGCTGTTCGGCGGGCATCTCGGTGATGCCGCTGGAACCCGGAGTCCGCCGGGGCAGCAACGAGACGACGGGACCGGACACCGCGGTATCGGGGTCCTCGTACTGCTCGGGCTGGTAGGGCGGGTACGGCTCGGGTTCGGGGGGCCCGGGCTCGACGGTGCCGGAATGCGGCGCGACCGGCGGCGCAGGCATGGCGATCTTCGTCGACGGGGCCGGCTCCTCGACGGGCTCGGTGGTCAACAGGTGCGGCGGCAGATACACCTCGGCCGTAATGCCGCGGGCCCCCTGCGACGCCGGGAACAGTCGGACCTCGATGCCGTGCCGGTGCGCGAGCCGGGAGATCACGAACAGGCCCATGTGGCGAGCGTTCTCCGGGCTGAACTCACCGCCGGCTGCCAGACGCATGTTGGCCATCCGGAGGTCGGCGTCGGTCATCCCCAGCCCGACGTCGACGACCTCGACCACCACCCCGCCGTCGTTCTCGAAACCGGCGACCACTCGCACCGGTTCCGTCGGTGCCGAATAGCGCAGCGCATTGTCGATCAATTCCGCGAGCAGATGTACGCCGTCCGCCACGGCCGCGCCGATCACCGTAACGTCGGGCACCAGCACGATCTGGACCCGTTGGTAGCCCTCCACCTCTGAGGAGGCGGCGCTGATCAATGTCGCCAGCGCAACCGGCCGGCCCCGCTCGTGCGGCACTCGCGCACCCGCCAGTACCAGCAGGTTCGCGCCGTTGCGCCGCATCCGGGCGGCGAGATGGTCCAGCCGGAACAGGCTCTCGAGCCGGTCCGGGTCGTCCTCGTCGCGCTCCAACCGGTCGATCAGGGTCAACTGCTGATCGACCAGAGACCGGTTGCGCCGCGACATCGTCTCGAACATCTCGTTGACCAGGCGCCGCAGCCGGGCCTCGTCACCGGCCAGCAACAGGGCCTGAGCGTGCAGTTCGTCGACGGCGTGGGCGACCTGACCGACCTCCTCGGTGGTGTGGACCGGCAGCGGGTCGGGTTCGCGTTCCGAACCGGGCGAGCCGGCGCGCAGCCGGGCGATCTCGTGCTCGAGGTCGGTGTGGGCGATCTGCAACGCACCGTCTCGCAGGGTGCGCAGCGGGCGCACCAGCGAGCGCGCCACCAGCCACACCGCCAGCAGCGTGGCGACGATCCCCGCCAGCACCAGCGCGATGTCGCGCATGGCTGCGGCGCGCCGGTCCTCGGCTCGGTCCTGAACCGCCCTAGTCACTGCCCCGGTGTTCTCGCTGATCAGCTGGGAGGCGATCTGGTCTGTGGCGCGGATCGAATCCCGCAGCACCGGATTGTTGGGCAGCACCTGCTCGGGGTCGGACATGATCGCCATCCGGGTCACCAGCTGCCGCTGCAGGGATTTGGCCTCCGGGGAGTCGACGCCGAGTAGCTCGCTCATCCCGAACAGGGTCGACGGCTCGGTGCCGGCCAGGGCCATCATCGAGCTGCGTAACTCCGGGTCGGGAAGTTCACCGCCCCGGTTGACCAGCAGTTCCTGCATCATCATCTGACCCTTGGCGCCGACAGCACGGCTGAGGCCTTCGACCTGCGCGCGGATCCGTTCGCTGTCCGTCCGCACCGACCCGTTGATGGCGTCCTCGGCGGTCAGCAGGATGGGCGCGTAACCGGTCACCTCCTCGCGCAGACCGACGCCGGTGTTCGACACCAGGTCCAGCAAACCCTGGCCCCGTTCGATCAGGGTCTGCGTCCCGGAGCGCACGTCAGCGGGCACGTCGGTGTGCGACAGCCGCGACTGGAGTTCGTACTTACGGTTGTCGAAGTTCTTCTTGGCGCCCTCGGCGTCGCCGTCGGAGGACGCGGCCACCAGTGCGTCGCCCAGCGCCGACATGTAATTGGTGATCGCCGGGATCATCTCGGCGCGATCGGCGACCAGCCGGAGCTGGTCGGCCTCGGTGAGCGCGCCGGAGATCCGCAGCCCGCCGAAGAGCCCGGCCAGCAGCATCGGCAGCAGTGCGATCGCCAGCACTTTCCACCGCACCGGCCAGTTGCCCACCGACCACCGCGACGGACGTGTGACCGCGGCGGCGTCGGGCTCCTCGTCCCCGTCGACCGCTTGGTCTACGGCCGGGTCCACCCCGTCCGGGTGGTCGAAGAGCGTCACCGGTCAGCGGCCGGCTCACCGACCGCTCGGCTGAAATTCACCGTTTGCGCCTCACTCATGGACTTTCCAGGACCTCGCTCCCACACCGCGGGTTGCGGTGTGGACCGGTCTCGAATCAGGGTGTGGAGCCGGTCTTGCATCAGACGGTCCACCTAGGTCGGCAATTCGACGAGTATGGCAGTCGCCACGCGCCATGACCAGAGCCTTTATCGAAAAGGCACAGCTCCCGAGACCTAACCGTGCCCTCAGAAGGCGGGCACGGCGTCCCCCGGCGCGGTCGTGATCGCCGCAATGTCAAGAGCCGATGCACTTCGTGGGCAAACTGCGACGCGCGCGAAAACGGCATTACTCATGGAGTGATTCATAAGACACCGGACCAGTGAATTCATCATCTGCGCGCGCAGTGAGGAACAACTCGGGCGTCGACGCTCTCACCGGCCTCGACCCGGACGTCGGCCCCGAAGAATTGCCACCGCGAAAGGGCGGGCGCCGCGGCGAACATCACGTTGGTCAGCGGCACCGCGTCGCCCCCGCGCCCACGTGGAAGACCGGAGGCGAGAAGGGCGACCGCGGCCACCGGCCGCTGCCCTCACCCAGGGCGGGAGCCCGCCCTGGGTGAGCCTCGGCGTTACTGCTCGACTTTGCTTTCGAGGCTCTTCACCGCAGCGGGGTCGTTCTCGGTCATGCCGATCTTGGCGGCACCGCCGGGAGAGCCGAGTTCGGCGAAGAAATCCGCGTTGTTCTGCGTGAAGACGCTCCACTCTTCGGGCACGTCGTCCTCGTAATAGATGGCCTCGACCGGGCAGACCGGCTCACACGCGCCACAGTCGACGCACTCGTCGGGCTGGATGTAGAGCATCCGAGCGCCCTCGTAAATGCAGTCCACGGGGCATTCGTCCGTGCACGCCTTGTCCTTGACATCGACGCAGGGCTGAGCGATCACGTAAGCCATCAGAGTTCTCCTCGAGTCTCGATTGTCGCGGGATGCGCCTCCGGGAGTGGAGTCACGGCGAATCCGACACGTAGTAGATCCGGTACGGTCGGCAACTTAACGCGCGGCCGCCCCTCCCGCTCGCCCGCAGCCCGCTCGTGCCGGTCGATGGCAAGCCAGTGCTCGGCCATGACGAGCCCGGGCTGGCGTTCGGCCAGCCAATCCGCGGGATCGCCACCTGAGTCGACGGGAGCGACCGTCGCCAGGTCGGCCAGCAGAGAATCCACGGTTTCCTGGGAGTCCTTCTTGTTCGTACCGATCACCCCGCTGGGGCCGCGCTTGATCCATCCGGCGACGAATTCATTACGGCTACCGGTTACCCGCCCGGCAGCGTTGGGGATCGTCCCGCTTCGCTCGTCGTAGGGCAGGCCCGCGATCGCGGTGCCACGGTAACCCACCGCACGCACCACGAACTGTGCGGGCAGGGTCTCTCTCACACCGGTGTCCTTGGCGATGAGCCGGCCGCTGGCGTCCATGACCAACTCGTTGATCCCCAAAACGATGTTCTCCACTTCACCGGAGCCGGTGATCTCGATCGGCGACGTGAAAAACTTGAAGACGATCCGGCGGTGGCCGGGCCGCGGTGTACGACTTGCGTAGTCACGCAACAGCTTCAAATTCGTCCGCACCGACTTGCTCGCTGCAGCCAGGTCCTCTTCGGTGATGCCGTCGAGTTGCGCGGGATCGACCACGACGTCGACGCCCTCAAGCTCGCCCAGTTCACGCAGCTCCAGGTTGGTGAATGCGCTCTGCAACGGTCCCCGCCGACCAATGATCACGACCTCGTCGATTCCACGCGGGCGCAACGCATCCAGTGCATGATCTGCGATGTCGGTCGCTGCAAGCTCCTCGGGATCCGTCACCATCATTCGAGCGGCGTCGAGCGCAACATTGCCGTTGCCGACCACGATCGCCCGCCCCCCCGACAGCTTCGGAGCCAACAGCGCACACGACGGATGCGCGTTGTACCAGCCGACGAAGTCGACCGCAGACATGCTGCCCACCAAGTCCTCACCGGGGATGTTCAACGGCCTATCGGCTTGCGCTCCAACGGCGTAAATTACCGCATCATAGTGCTCCGCGAGCTCGTCGGCCTCAATGTCGCGTCCCACCATGACGTTACCGAACAGTCGGAATCGCTGGTCCTCGGCGGTCTTCTCGAATTGTGCGGTGACCGACTTGATCTTGGGATGGTCGGGCGCCACACCGGAACGTACCAACCCCCACGGGGTGGGTAACATCTCCAGCATATCCACGCGCACGTCGAACTCAGCCGACGCGTCGGCAGCGTTGAGCAACGCCGACGCTGCGAAGAATCCCGACGGTCCAGAGCCCACAATCGCAACACGATAGTGACGCATGATCAATTACCTCCGAACGGGCAGGAAGCCGGTGTCTTCGGGGCCGCCAAATGTGTCATACCTGCGATGATTCCCCGTGCCGCACCCCCCCGGTAGCGGTCGGCGCCTTGTGAAGCCACAATCTGCCGTTGTGACCGATCGTCGCCGGGTGACTGCGGCTCCAAGTTCGCGAGATTACTTCGAAAATGTTTGGGGTGTCCTGCATAAGGTGCGTATGGACTGCAACGTCATCGATTTTGTGCTTTCATCGGGCATGCCGCTCAGTTCCCGCATGCCTGAGCTCAGCGCGTTCGAAATCTTTCTGGCACTGGCCCAGACGGGCAGCCAAGGTGGCGCGGCGCGCCAACTCGGAGTAACGCAGCAAGCCGTCTCGACGCGCCTCGCCTCAATGGAAGCCCAGATCGGCGTACGTCTGGCCGTACGCACGACACGCGGCTCCCAGCTGACTCCAGCCGGCGACCTTGTCGCCGAGTGGGCGGCACGCCTGTTGGACCTCGCCCATGAGGTCGATACCGGGCTCAGATCACTTCGCACCGAAACCCGTCAGCGGATACGAATCGTGGCCAGCCAGACCATCGCCGAACAACTCATGCCCAACTGGCTGGTGTCATTGCAGACCGTCGCTGAACAGCAGGGCCAGCCCGCCATGCAGGTAACTTTGACGGCCACCAACAGCGAACACGCCGTCATCGCGGTACGCGACGGCGATGCAGACTTGGGGTTTATAGAAAGCCCACGTTTGCCAATGGGATTGGGAAGCTGCGTGGTGGCCCAGGACGAACTGGTGGTGGTGGTTCCGGCGCGGCACAAATGGACTCGGCGGCCGCAGGGTGTCAGTGCCGCCGAAGTGGCTCAGACACCGTTGGTGACGCGCGAGCCCCACTCCGGCATACGCGAGTCGCTTACCGTGGCCCTACGCCGAACCCTGGGCCGCGACATGGAGCAGGCAGCCCCCGCCCTGGAATTGTCCTCGGCAGCAGCCATGCGTGCCGCTGTTCTCGCTGGAGCGGGCCCAGCGGTGATGAGCCGGCTGGCGGTAGCCGACGATCTGGCGGCCGGCCGGTTGCTTGCCGTCGCGGTCCCGGAATTGGACCTGCGGCGCCAATTACGCGCCATCTGGATCGGCGGGCGGACTCCACCCGCCGGTGCGGTACGCGATCTGCTGAGCCACATCAGCACCCACAGTCGAACGATGGCTCGATCCGGACCCGCCGGACGCAGAACCTATCGAGGTTCGTCGACTCAGTGATCCGCCGCGCTGCGCTGTTTACAGCGCGTGCAGGATGTCTTCGATGCGGTCTTTGGCG
>CAXYUC010000080.1:0-19600 GCA_964292075.1 uncultured Mycolicibacter sp. | reverse complement strand
GGCGGGAAGGGGGGGCGGCGTTTCCCGCCCCGGGTGAAGGGGGGGCGCAGGGCGCTATCGCTGTGCCGGCCGGTCCTTCGGGATCGGCGGCCACCGTCGCTGTGACGAGGTCAGGACTGTAGTCGGGCGCCCAGCACGTCGCGGAACAATGCCTGGCGCAGCGCGAGTTCGCGCGGATCGCTGTAGAGGTGAAAACCCAGGCGGTTCATCACGTAGGAATAGCCAATGCCGGTGTCGGGGTCGGCGAATCCGAACGAGCCGCCGAAACCGGGTGTGCCATAAGCCCTATCCGAGGAGCCGAAGGCAGAGTCGAACGCCGGCTTGGACAGCCCCAGCGAGAACACCACCTTGACGCCCAACACTTTGTCGCGTTCGCCGCGCGACGGCGGTGCCGGCATCGCGGTGAGCTCGTCGTGCACACCGGGGCTCAGCGGTAGCGCCGGATCCGCGGTGGCGGCGGCGCCGTAGAGCCGCGCGATCGCCGAGGCGGAACCGATCCCGTTGGCGGACGGGATCTCCACGGCCCGCACGTCATCGCGGTTGTAGTCGCCGTCCCAGGGCTTGATGTCGCGGGGCAGGGAGCTCGCTCGTCCCAGCAGTCCGAACGGATTGAACGAGGCCGCCACCAGGGCCGCCGGCATCACCCTGAGGTGCAGTAGGGACTCGGCCCGTTTCCACTGGTGCAACAACGCGACCTGATCGCGGCTTACCGAACTCGGCAGCCCGATGTGCAGGTCGAGTCCCAGGGGCCGGGCGATTTCGTCGGCGAAGAACCGGCCCAGGCTGCGGCCCGCCGGGTCGGTGCGGCGGATGAGCTCGGATTCGTACCAGCCCAATGTGATCGCGTGATACCCGTGCCGGGTGCCCGGCGCCCAGAGTGGTTTTTGGGCGGCGAGCATGGGCGCCAGTCGATTTGGGTCGGCGACGTCGGCCAGGGTGGGTGCGGGCTTTAGCGAGCTCAGCCCGGCCTGATGGCCCAGCAGTTGGCGGACCGTGACGTCACCCTTGCCGGCCTGGGCGAACTCCGGCCAGTGGGTTGCGACCTTGTCGTCGTAGCTGAAAAGTCCCCGCGAGACCGATAGCGCCACGGCCAGGGCCGCCACGCCCTTGGTGCTCGAGAAGACGTTGACCATGGTGTCGGGCTGCCATGGTGCGTGCGCAACCCCGTCCCGGTAGCCGCCCCACAGGTCCACGACTTTGACGCCGTCGCGGTAGACCGAGACTGCGGCGCCGACCTCGCGGCCGCTGGCGAAGTTGGCCCGGAAGGCATCGGCGACCTTGCCGTAGCCCACGTCGACGTCTCCGCCGATCCGATCTTGCGGAACCGTGACCCTGAGCACCATGGGGTGGTTATACCGCTGCCGGAGGACCGCTCGGTGCGGAACGGCGATTTCGCAGGACTATCAGGTGCGAATCGCCTCGATCGCAACCGAATTGCGCAACCGGGCCACGATCTCACCGTCGGGAAAGACGCGACCGTAGTGGGCGAACACGGCCTCTCGGCCGCGCTCGCGCACCTGCCATCCGCGCTCGGTCAGATATGTCCCGACCGGGTTTCGCTCGCCGGAGTACACCAGGGTGGCGATGTCCAGATCCAGACCCTGGTCGGCGAAGCGCTGACCCAGCGACTGGTTCGAGTCGCTCAGCATGGCCGCGCCGTCGGGGTGGTATTCGGTGGCCACCCGGCTACCCGGGGCGCTCAACGCGGTGATGTGGTCGAAGAGCCGGTCCTGCGCTTCCGGCGGCAGATAGATGAGCAGGCCCTCTGCACTCCACGCCGTGGGCTTCGTCTCGTCAAAACCGCTGGCGCGCAACGCGGCCGGCCAGTTGTCACGCAGATCGACGGCCACGGCGCGGCGATCGGCGGTCGGCTGAGCTCCCAGGGCGGCCAGGGTGCGGGACTTGAACTCGATGACGTCCGGCTGGTCGATCTCGTAGACCACGCTGCCGGCCGGCCAGCCCAGTCGGTAGGCCCGCGAATCCAGTCCGGCGGCCAGGATGACCGACTGCTGGATGCCGGCGTCCGCGGCCTGCAGGAAGAAGTCGTCGAAGAACCGGGTGCGCACCGCCATCACGGCGGTCATCGGCTCGGCGGCGGTCTTGGCTTCGGCGGCCACCGCCGGGTCCAGCGTGCCGTCGACCATCTTGGTGAAGAAGTCGATGCCGACCGCACGCACCAGCGGCGCCGCGAACGGGTCGGAGATGATCGGCTCGGCTTCCACGGTGGCCAGCGCGCGGGCGGCGGCGACCATGGTGGCGGTGGTGCCCACGCTGGAGGCCAGGTCCCAGCTATCGTTCTCGGTGCGTGCCATGGCCGTCAGCCCCGGACCGCACTGATGTAGGCCAGCTTGCCGAAGCCGGGCTCCGCGTCGATATCCAGCGGTGGCAGCCCGTACTCGGCGAACAGGGCGCCGACGTCGTGACTGTCGACCCGCCAGTCGTGGCCGGCCAGATAACTACCGGCCTCGTTGCGGTCCCCGAAGTAGAGCAATTCGGCCATGTCGATGTCGACCCCGTGGCTGCGCATCCGTTCCGCGGATTCCTGCATGCGCCGGCGGGCCTGTGCTTCGGTGTCGGCGTCGAGGCCCGGCATGCTCTCGGTGGCGATCCGGCTGCCCGGTGCGCTCAGTGCGGTCACGGTGTCCAGCAGCCGATCCTGCGCGTCCGGGGGCAGGTAACCCAGCAGCCCCTCCGCGCTCCAGGCGGTCGGCAGGGCGGGGTCGAAGCCGGCCGCCTGTAGCGCCGTCGGCCAATCCTCGCGCAGGTCGATCGAGACGGTGCGCCGGGTGGCGGTGGGCTGCGCGCCCTGCTCGGCCAGCACCCGGGTCTTGAATTCGATCACCTCGGGCTGGTCGATCTCATAGACAACGGTGCCGGCCGGCCAGTCCAGTCGGTAGGCGCGCGAGTCCAGCCCGGACGCCAGGATGACTACCTGGCGGATGCCGGCGGCACCGGCGTCGGTGAAGAAGTCATCGAAGAATCGGGTGCGGGCCGCCATGTTGTCGGCCATCCGGGCCAGGTCCATCGGAGCCTGGTCGCCGAAGTCTTCCGGGGCGATCTCGCCGCTGGCCAACTTGGTGAACAGGTCTAGGCCGACGGCGCGCACCAAAGGCTCGGCGAATGGGTCGTTGATCAGGGGATGGGCGGCCCGGCTGGCGACCGCACGGCCCACAGCCACGCCGGTGGCGGTGATGCCCACGCTGGAGGCCAGGTCCCAGGTGTCTCCATCAAATCGGGCGTTACGTGCCATGGTGCGTACTCCTATCTATCTAGCCCTGCTGGTCGAGTGCCGCAGGGAAGTTAGTTAGCGTGTTTAACGAGCCATCGGTGACTGTACGCCGCTACGCTGGTCGCACGCTGGCAGTGCCGCCAACGCCCGCCCGGCCCGCGGTGCGCAGCTGTTACTCTCGTAGACTGCTGACGCGCCTAAGACACGCGTGGCCTTGTCGTGATCGGCCGGCACGTGGACGCGAAAACGCAGGACTAACCCAGGACTAACCGGGGCTGGGACAGAACAGCCCATTGGAACGCCGCGACCGAACCTCGGCTGCGCAGGAGGAGAAGAGTGTTCTCGGCTTTCATCTCATCACTGCGGACGGTCGACCTGAGGCGCAAGATCTTGTTCGCGCTGGGCATCATCGTGGTGTACCGCCTGGGAGCCGCGATCCCGTCGCCCGGTGTCGACTACCAGAACGTGCAGCAGTGCATCAAAGAAGTCAGCGGTGGCGACGCCGCGCAGGTGTACTCGCTGATCAACCTGTTCTCCGGCGGCGCACTGCTGCAGCTGACGGTGTTCGCCATCGGCGTGATGCCCTACATCACCGCCAGCATCATCGTGCAGCTGCTCACCGTGGTGATCCCGCGCTTCGAGGAACTGCGTAAAGAAGGCCAGTCCGGCCAGAACAAGATGACGCAGTACACCCGTTATCTGACGGTCGCGCTGGCCGTTCTGCAGGCCACCAGCATCGTGGCGTTGGCCGCCAACGGCGGACTGTTGCAGACCTGCAGCCTGCGACACGACATCATCTCCGACCACAGCATCTTCACCCTGATGGTCATCGTGCTGGTGATGACCTCCGGCGCGGTGCTGGTGATGTGGCTCGGTGAGCTGATCACCGAGCGCGGCATCGGCAACGGCATGTCGCTGCTGATCTTCGTCGGTATCGCCGCCCGCATTCCGATCGAGGGCAAGACCATCCTGGACTCCCGCGGCGCGGTGGTGTTCACCATGGTCCTTTTGGCGGCACTGGCCATCGTCGTCGGCGTGGTCTTCGTGGAGCAGGGCCAGCGCCGTATCCCGGTGCAGTACGCCAAGCGCATGGTGGGCCGGCGCATGTATGGCGGCACTTCGACGTACCTGCCGCTGAAGGTCAACCAGGCCGGCGTTATCCCGGTCATCTTCGCCTCGTCGCTGATCTACATTCCGCAGCTGATCACGCAGTTGGTCCACAGTGGCAGCGGGGGGCCCGGCAACAGCTGGTGGGACAAGTTCGTCAGCACCTACTTGTCCGATCCGTCCAACTTCGTCTACATCGGCATGTACTTCGGCCTGATCATCTTCTTCACGTACTTCTACGTGTCCATCACGTTCAACCCCGACGAGCGGGCCGACGAGATGAAGAAGTTCGGTGGCTTCATTCCGGGCATCCGGCCGGGACGCCCGACCGCGGACTACCTGCGCTACGTGCTCAGCCGGATCACGCTGCCGGGCTCGATCTACCTCGGCATCATCTCGGTGCTGCCGAACCTGTTCCTGCACATGGGCAGCTCGGGCACCGTTCAGAACCTGCCCTTCGGCGGCACCGCGGTGCTGATCATGATCGGCGTCGGTCTGGACACGGTGAAGCAGATCGAGAGCCAGCTCATGCAGCGCAACTACGAAGGGTTCCTCAAGTGAGAGTCGTACTGCTGGGACCGCCGGGGGCCGGCAAGGGCACCCAGGCGGCGAAGCTGGCGGAGAAGCTGGGAGTCCCGCAGATCTCCACGGGCGATCTGTTCCGCCACAACATTGCCGAGGGCACCGAGCTGGGCAAGCAGGCCAAGCAGTACCTCGATGCAGGCGACCTGGTGCCGCCCGAGCTGACCAACGCGCTCGTCGAAGACCGGATCGACCAGCCCGATGCCGCGGGCGGCTTCATCCTCGACGGCTACCCCCGCTCGGTGGAGCAGGCCGAGGCGCTGCACGCCATGCTGGAAAGCCGGCAGACCAAACTGGATGCGGTGCTCGAGTTCCGGGTCACCGAGAGCGAACTGCTCAAGCGGCTCAAGGAACGTGGTCGCGCCGACGACACCGCTGAGGTCATCCACAACCGGATGATGGTCTACCGCGAAGAGACCACCCCGTTGCTGGACTACTACCAGGACGAGCACGACCTGCATGTTGTGGACGCGCTGGGCACGCTCGATGAGGTGTTCACCCGCGCCCTGAACGCCCTGGGACAGTAGTGATCGGACTGCCGAAGCGGCGCAAAGCGGTGCCGCATCGCAGCCCGGGTGAGCTCGACGCGATGGCCGCGGCAGGCGCCGTCGTCGCTGCCGCACTGGCCGCAGTCCGCGAAGCGGCGGCCGTCGGCGTCTCGACACTGCAATTGGACGAAATCGCCGAATCGGTGATCCGGGACGCGGGCGCCACGCCGTCGTTCCTGGGCTATCACGGATTCCCGGCGTCGATCTGCAGCTCGGTCAACGACCGGGTGGTGCACGGCATCCCGACGGCGGCCGAGGTGCTGGTGGCGGGTGATCTGGTGTCCATCGACTGCGGCGCGATCCTGGACGGCTGGCACGGCGACGCCGCGGTCACGTTCGGGATCGAGACGCTGAGTGCGGCCGACGAAAACCTGTCCGCCGCAACCCGACAGGCGATGGAGGCCGGAATCGCCGCGATGGTGGTGGGCAACCGACTCAGCGACGTTTCGCACGCCATCGAAATGGGCGCCCGCGCCGCGTCGACTGAGTTCAAACGCTCGTTCGGCATCGTTGCCGGCTACGGCGGCCACGGTATCGGCCGCCAGATGCACATGGACCCCTTCCTGCCCAACGAGGGATCGCCGGGCCGGGGACCGCTGCTGGTGGCGGGCTCGGTGCTGGCCATCGAGCCGATGCTGACCCTGGGAACCGACCAGACCGTGATCCTCGAAGACGAGTGGACCGTCGTCACCGCCGACGGATCCCGCGCCGCGCACTGGGAGCACAGCGTCGCGGTGACCGAGGACGGGCCCAGAATTCTGACCCGCCCGGCCGCCGGCTGACCCGTCGGGGATTTGAACCAAACTCCCCGCTGAACCGTGTCACCACGGTGAAGGTGCGAGCCTTGAACGCGCCATCAGCCTTGCGCATCCTTGTGGTCGGAGCAGGCGTGGCGGGGATTTCGCTTGCTCGCGGGCTGGTGCGTGACGGTCACGACGTCACCGTTTTCGAGCAGCGGCCGCACCTTCAGGCCGGCGGGGGTGCCGTGACCATTTGGTCCAACGGCGCGACGGTGCTGGGACAGCTGGGCGTGGATATGGCGGGAGCCGGGCAGCCGTTGTCGGCGGTTGAGGTGACGACGTCCACCGGTCGCCCGCTGGCCACGCTCGACATGACCGCAATGGCGCGCGGGCTGGGCGCACCGGTTCGGATGGTTCCGCGCCGGGTGCTGCTGGAGCGCCTGCTGGAGAACTTTCCGGCCGAGCGCATTCGGTGCAATGCCCGCGTGGTGGGCGTGAGCGCTACCGAGGGCGAGGCGCGAGTCGACTTCGAGGACGGCAGCTCGGTCAACGGCGATCTGTTGATCGGTGCCGACGGGCTGCATTCGATGGTGCGGGATCTCACCGACGCGCCGCCGGCCAAGCCGACCGGCTGGAGCAGCTGGCAGGGCCTGGTCAGCCTCCCGGACCTGGTCGCCGACAAGCGGGTGGCGCTGATGACTGTCGGCAAGCACGGAAACCTCGGACTGTGGCCGGCCGGTGGCCCTGAACTGCAGTGGTGGTTCGACCTGCCGTGGTCACCGGACTTCGTTCGGCCGGCATCCCCGATCGACATGATCCGTCAACAGTTCGCCGGCTGGTCCGCGCCGGTCGATCGGGTGCTGGCTGCCTTGACCGACGACGACCTGGCCGGCTCGCCCTACCCGCACTTTCGTCATCCGGCTCCCGGGGCAGGCCGGGGTGCGCTCACCCTGATCGGCGACGCGTGGCACACCATGCCGCCCACCATGGCGCAGGGAACCAACCAGGCGCTGCTCGACACCATGGTGCTGTGCAAGGCGCTGGCCGATCTCCGGCCGGCACCGTCACCTGATGATCTGGCGCGCGCGCTGCGCTGGTACGAGAACACTCGCCGCCGCAAAGTGGCGGCGGTGTCTCGGGTGACGGCGCTGCAGCTGTCCCACAGTGAGTTGGTGCTGCGACCGGCGGCGTTCATCCCGGACCGATTGCACACCTGGGGGATGACCATGTTTTTGCGCTCGGTCAGTCATCGCCGGATCTCGGCCGAGATCAGCCGCGGCCTCGGGCTAGCCGACATCGGTCGCGTCGCCAACCAGACAACAGATCGCAGCCATTGAGGAGGGCGGACCGATGTCGCTTCCCGCGGACGAAGATGTGGTCGCTCGCCCCGCCCCGCCGGCACCGGCCGATCCGGTGCGGGTGCGCGGTGAGTTCGACAGGCCCTCGCGCTGGCTCTGGCTGATCAAATGGTGCGTGCTGGCCACCCCGCACTACCCGATCTTGATCGGTCTCTATCTGGCCTACGTGCCGCTGACCTTCGTTGCCGGAGTGGCGATTGCGATCACCGGGCGGTACCCGCGACCGATCTTCGACTTCAATGTGGGCGTGCTGCGCTGGTCATGGCGGGTGATGAATTACCGGTTTCCGATGAACAGCACCGACAGATTCCCACCGTTCACGCTGGCGTCGCGGCCCGACTATCCGGCCGATCTGCAGGTCGACTATCCCGAGCGGCTCGAGCGCCGGGCGGTGCTGATCAAGTGGTGGCTGTTGGGGTTGCCGCAGATCCTGATGTGTTGGGCCCTGGAGCCTGCGCTGCAGTTGCTGTGCGTGATCACGGCGGTGACGCTGTTGATCACCGGGACGATCCCGGCCGGCATGTCGGATCTGCTGTTGGGCATCGTTCGGTGGCGTTACCGGGTGGCTGTCTACGTCTCCTTGATGAGTGATGCGTATCCGCCGTTCCGGCTGGATCAGGGCGAGCGGTGGGGGAGCGATGGCGCGCCGTAATCCGCTGTTCCCGTACGTGTATCGGCTCGGAATGCCGTTCTTCGACCGGCTGTTCTATCGCCGCTACCGACAGACGGCCATGAGCTATGCCATGGGCCGGTTGCTGATGGTCGGCCTCGGGCCCGGAGCGGACCTGATGTTTCTGCCCGCGGCGGTGACGTCGGTCGCGGCCATCGAGCCGGAGCCGGCGATGCGTCGGATGGCCGCCGCCATCGCCCGCCGCCACGGCATCCCGGTGGATATCGTCGATGGGGTCGGCGAGTCGAATCCCTTCCCGGGCAACAGTTTCGATTCGGTACATGTCGGGCTCGTGCTGTGCTCGGTCGACGATGTCGATGCCACTCTCGGCGAGATTCGCCGGGTGCTGGCCCCCGGGGGCCGGCTGGTGGTGCTCGAGCATGTCCGCGGGGATGGCGCGATGGGCCGATTTCAGGATCTGATCGCGAAGCCGTGGGCATGGCTGGCGTCCGGCTGCCGGCCGAACCGCCGCACCCTTGGTGCCATCGCCGGAGCCCGATTCGACACCACCGGGCTGTCCAGTATCAGGCGGACCCCGGTGCCGCCCCCGTGCACACCGCAGCTGCAGGGGTTCGCCACTGTGCTGCGTCAAGAACCGCCGATCGGTGCGAACGTGGGATAGGTAACGTCGAGAGATTGGAGTTCCCACCATGATTAGTTCAGTTGCGAGCCGCCGCCGGGCGGCGGTGGGTGTCGGAGCAGCCTTGGCCGCTGGGCTTGCCCCATGGGCGATCAGCCCCCCGGCCTACGCGGACGGGGGTGGCCGCAGTGTGGGCGCCGACTCCTGGCTCTTCGGTGATGTCGGAGACCCGGGTGCCGCGTTGTCCACCGTGGTCGACGACCCGGACTTCATCAGTCACACCAGTGATTTCGGGTTGTTCACCCTCACCTCGGCGGGCGACCCCGACGACGACAACTACGTTGCGGTCGTCCTGCAAACGTCACTGTTCACCGATATTTTGACGTCGGGAACCGACCCGGAAGACAACCTGGGATTCGGGGCCGCGAGCATCGGGGTGGCCGGGGAGACGGTCAACACGTTCATGGTTCCGAGCGATCCGGCGCTGGACTCTTCGTTCTCGTTGCCGTTCACGGATCCCTTAGCTCCGCTGTTCATCGACCTCATCCAGCTCGGTCTGGTCTGAGTCGGAACACTATTCGCTGGCCACCGCGTCGATGATGTTGAGCCGGGCGGCTCGTCGTGCGGGCGGCACCGAGCCGAGCAGGCTGATCGCCACCGCGCCCACGGCGTAGGCCGGTGCCACCGCGCTCGGTTGGAACGTGACGGTGAAATTCATGATCTCAGCGCTGACCAGGCTGTAGAGCCACTGATCGGTCAGACCGATCACCAGCCCCGCCAGGCCGCCGATCACGCCGATACCCGCCGCTTCGGCCAGCACCATCTGCACGGTGAAGCGGCGATTGGCGCCGATCGCCCGCAGTACGCCGATCTCGCGGCGGCGTTCGAGCACCGAGAGCGTCAAGGTGGTGAACAAGGCCACCGCGGCGACGAACACCACGATGAGCAATACCGCGTTGGCGATCACCATGCTCTGATGCAGCGGCGCCTCCAGCCCCGCCAGCGCGGTGCGACCGTCGTAGACGTAGTTCGGCGCCGGGACAACTCGGCGGACGTCGGTGAGCAACCGCGCCGGATCGACATCATCGGCCGCGGTCACCTGCAGCGTGGTCACCGCCGGGCGATCGAACCAGGCGCGCAGTTGGTCGAGTCCAATCCCGACGGTCCCGATGACTGTCGAGAAGTAGGGCACCAGCGCCAGCACTGTGGCCTGCCGCGGGCCGCGGGGTGTCTGCAGGTGCAGCTCGTCGCCAACCCGCACGCCCAGGGTTGTGCCCAGGTTCTGTGACAGCACCACCCCCCGGCCGTCCAGCACATCGCGGCGCGTCTGGTCGCCGAGTGCGCGAAACAGTGGATCGGCCGACCCGGGGGAGAATCCGTCGAGCATCACCCGGGTGCCACCGATCACCGCAAATCCGTAGGCGCCCGGGCAGACCCGGGCCACCCCCGGCACCGCAGCCACTCGATCTTCCAGGCCCGGCGGCAGCGCGTCGGTGGGAAAGCTGTCCGGAGCGTTCGCGCTGACCCACACGTCGACGCCCGCGACGGGCGCGAAGATCGCGCGCGCCGAAGAGATCATGTCGTTGTCGGTCCCGGTGATGACCACGGTAGTGACCACGGCGATCAATACGGTCATGACGGTCGCCCACACCCGCCGCGGCGCACGCTCGATCGTCGCCGCCCCGACCGCGCCGACCGTTCCGAAGGTCCGGGCGGCAGCGGCCGCCGCGGTGACCAGGGACGCGGTGGGGGCGAAGCCAAGGGTGATCTCGGCGCAGAACACCGCGATCATCGCCGCCAGGGAGGTGGCGCCGCGATGGCCCACGATGATCAACAGCGACACCGCGATCACCGCGACGGCCGCAGCCCCGCTCACCGTCCGCAGCCGGCGTGGCACGGTATCGGCGGCGGGCGCCCCGACGGGCGCCAATGCCTCGATCGGCGACACCTTGTAGACCTGCCGCGCTGCCATGGCGGCCGCGGTCGCGCTGCTGAGCACTGTCGCCGCGATGGCGACCGGCAGCGCGTAGCCGGGCAGCCAGTACTCGACCCGCGCTTCGAGTCCCTGCGTGATGGCCGGTGGCAGTCGGCGAATCGCCAAGTGGCCCAAAAATATTCCCAAGATCGATCCGACGGCGCCGCCCAGCACACCGAGGGTCGCGGCCTCACCGATCAAGTCGGCCACGATGGTGGAGCGCCGGCCCCCGATCGCTCGCAGCGTCGAGATGGCCGGGCGGCGCTGGGCGATCGCCATGGTCATCGTGGTGTAGACCAGGAACGCGCCGACCACCAACGCAACCGCCGCGCCCATCAGCGCCATGTAGTTCATCAGCCGGACGCCGTCGCCGGCGCGCGCGGCCCGCATCCGTGGCTCGGCGACGATCGCTCGCCCGTTGACGGCGGAGGTCACCGCGGTGCGTACCGCGGCGGGGTCCGTGCCCGGCTTGGTGGTGATCAGTATCGAATCGAGCTGGCCTACCCGTCCGGTGATGTTCTGCGCCAAGGCAAGTGGGGCCAGCACATAGTTTCCGCCGTTGAGATCGGCCAGATGCTTGCCGGTGAGCACCTGTGTCACCGTGACCCAGGTTGTGCCCAACCGGAATCCGTCACCTTTGCCGTGGCCGACGCCGGGCCCGACCTGCACGCCGCTCGGTGTCCCCGATGGCCCCGTCGGTGGATGAGCGAGCGCATCGGCCAACGCGCCGGCCAGGGCGACACTGCTGGCATCCGCGCCGAACAACAGCATCGTCCCAGCGGCCGTGGGGGTGGCCGTGCGGATCAGCGGCGCCGCGGTCGCGACGCCGGGAACCCGGGCTACCTCGGCTTCCAGCGAGTCGGGAAATCCGGCATCGGTGACGCCGGACACCTCGAGTGTGGCGATCCCGGCGATCCCGTCGGAGAGTCGATTCACCGAACCGGTGATCGACCCGAAAATGCCCAGCACCGCAACCAAATACATCGCCGACACGGCCATGACGGTGATCGAGGCGAGGGTGCGCCGCCGGTGGACGGCCAATTCGCGCAGACTGAACAGCCGAAGGCGGCTCGCGGTGGCGGCGATCGCCGACATCATCGCCGGACCGTCGCCCGTCCATTGCGCGGCGACCCGCTGCGTTCATTGGGCGCCGACCCACTGCGCTCGCCGCTGTCCGAGCCGACCCGGCCGTCCTGCAGGCCGATCATCCGGTCGGTGGCCGCCGCGGCGTCACGGTCGTGGGTCACCATCACCACCATCCGGGCGCGGCCGCCCTCGTGTGCCACTTCGGCCAGCAGCCGCAGAATCGCAGCGCCCGTTGCGGAGTCGAGATTGCCGGTAGGTTCGTCGGCGAGAATCAGCGACGGATCCATCATCAGGGCCCGTGCTATCGCGACGCGCTGTAACTGGCCGCCGGACAGCTCCGCCGGCCGGTGCTCGACTCGGTTACCGAGTCCGACCCGCTCCAGCAACCCGATCGCATCGCCCTTGACCCTGTCCAGTCGGCTGCCGTCGAGGAGCTTCGGAACGGCTACGTTCTCCCACGCCGACAGGGTTGGGAGCAGGTTGAAGAACTGAAAGACGAAGCCCACCCGGTGCCGGCGAAACGCCGACGCCTGCTCGTCTGCGAGCTGGCCGATCTCGGCGCCGTCGAAGATGACCGAACCGCTGTCGGGGCAGTCCAGTGCCCCGAGCAGGTGCAGCAGCGTGCTCTTGCCCGCACCCGAGGGCCCGACGATCGACACGAACTGACCGCCGGTGAGATGCAGGTTGATCCGGTCGAGTGCCCGCACCCGTTGGCCGCCGATCCGGTACTCGCGGACGACGTCGCGCAGTTCGATGGTCAGCTCGCGCAGGCGCGACTGATCCCGGTGCAGACGAAGATCGGTGTGCAAGGGCGTCACTCCCTATCCGCGGGTTCTGATCCTTGACACGCGTGGCGAGGCTGTGTGGTTCAGCGCGGGGACCGGGTCGCCGGGAACTGCAGCTGCGGACGCCTAGGAGGCCGCGGCGTCGAACAGTGCGCGCAGGGTGGTGTGGATCTGGCGGACGGCATCGTCGATGCCCCCCATCGGCTGCAACAGATGACTCAGCGTCAACCGGACATCGACCTCGACGATCGAATTCAGCTGCCGGTCGATCGCGTCCGGCAGGTCGTGGGACGACCGGACCGCGGCCGCCATGGCCTCGACCGCACCGGCCAGGATCGGTGTCGGTCCCAGGGTCAGCAGCGGAGTCAGGCCGGCCTCCGCGTCGTTCTCGCGGGTCAGCGTCGCGGTGACCAGGGGATCATCGGCGGCGGCGCGCAGGGTGAACGCGGCGCCGGCGGCCAGGCCGGCGGCGACGTCGTCGGGGTGGGACTGAATGGCCGTGATCACCCCGGTGATGAATCGGGTGGTCTCGCGCTGAACCAGGGCCTCGCCCAGGGCCTGCTTTGCGCCGATCTCCTTGTACAGCCCCTGCCGGCTTATGCCGACTGTGGCGGCGATGCGCGACATGTTCACCGCTTGCCACCCCTCGGCGCAGACCAGCGCGTGGGCCGCATCGAGGATCCGGTTGTGCAGCATCTGCCGGACCTCGGCCTGAAAATTCGGCACGGCGGGCATGCATCAAAGGATAGACGACAAAATGGTGGAAATGTCGTGCAAGACGCATCTATGGTGTAGTTGTATCGGTTCCATACAGGTACTAGCTGGATGTACAGGGTCGGAGGCGGATCGGATGGTGCCGTCGTCGGGGAATGCGGACCAGGTCAAAGGTGCGCTGGCCCGGTTGTCGGGCCGGTATCGCGCGGTGATCTATCTGTCTTACTACCTCGGCTGGACGACAGCGCAGATCGCCGCTGATCTCGGCGTCGATGACGACACCGTCAAGGGCGACCTGCACGACGCGCTGGGCGCATTGCGGGCCGGTCTGCCGACGGCCGGAATCAACCGGTAGTAGCTCGGGCTACCAGCCAAGCAGCACGAGTTCGGAGCAGAAACCCGGCCCCATCGCGACCATCAGCCCGAACGAGCCCGGCCGCGGCGGATCGGCCATGGTGGCCCGCAGCACGTCGAGCACCGAGACCGATGACAGATTCCCATTCTCGCGCAACGACGTTCGGGTCCGATCTAGTGCATTGGCAGGCAGATCCAGCGCGTCCTGGACCGCTTCGATGACCTTCGGCCCGCCGGGATGACAGACATAGGTCGACAGGTCGTCGACGGACATCCCGCAGTCGGCCAGGAAGTTGCGCACATCCTCGGCCAGATATTTCTCGACGACGGTGGCGACGTCCACGGACAGCTTGATCCGGAACCCGCTGGTGCCGATATCCCAGCCCATCACGTCCTGGGTGTCGGGATAGAGCCGGCTGCGGGTGGCCAGTACTTTCGGCGCTCTCGGTGTTACCGGGCGCCGGTTCGCCCCGGTGGCGATCACGGCGGCCGCGCCGTCACCGAAGAGGCTGGCCGCCACGAAATTGGCCATCGAACGGTCGTCGCGTTGGATGGTCAGCGAGCACAGTTCGACTGCGAGTAACGCCGCCACGTGGTCGGGGTAGGAGCGCAGATAGTCGTACATGCGGGCCACCCCGGCGGCACCCGCGACGCAGCCCAAGCCGAACAGCGGGATCCGCTTGACGTCGGGCCGCAGCCCGACCCTGGTCGCCAGCCTGGCCTCCAATGTCGGTACGGCAAGCCCGGTCACCGTCGTCGACACCACGACGTCGACGTCGGCCGGCTTGACCTTGGCGGCATCCAGGGCCGCCAGCAGCGCCTGCTCACCGAGGTCGAGGGCGACGTCGATGAAGGTGTCGTTCGCCTCGGTGAAACCGCTCAGCTCGGCGTAGCGCGGCAGCGGCAACGCCAGATGGCGGGACGCAACTCCGCTGGCGTCGAAGAAGCGCCGAAACTCAGGCCCGGCGAAGTCGCCCAATGCTTGGGCCGATTCCTCTTGGCTGTATCGGTACGGCGGGAACTCAACGGCTACCGCGGCGAGCGAAGGCGTGGTGATGGTCATGCCGGAGTCACGTTGCCGAGTGCTCGACGGTTCAATTCCGCTATCGCGCTGAACCTTCCGGCCTCGGCGTTCGCGTACTGCGACCGGCGTCGTGGTGCACCGAACTTGGCAATTGCCGCACACCGACGTGATGGCGCCGCGCGGTGCGGTAAGAAAGGGCGTGGCAGCTTCCAGTTCCTCCGGCGACGCCGATCCGATCGCCCTGGCCCGCGCCAACTGGGAGCGGGCCGGCTGGGGTGAGGTCGCCGACGGCATGGTGGCGGTGACGTCGGTGATGCGTGCCCACCAGATCCTGCTGGCTCGGGTGGAGGCGACCCTGCGGCCCTACGACTTGAGCTTTTCCCGGTTCGAGCTGCTGAGGCTGCTGGCGTTCAGCCGTTCCGGCGCGCTGCCGATCACCAAGGCCTCCGACCGGCTGCAGGTCCACGTCACCAGCGTCACGCACGCGATCCGGCGGTTGGAGGCGGCCGGCCTGGTTGAGCGGCTGCCGCACCCCACCGGCGGCCGCACCACGCTGGTGTCCATCACCAGTGTGGGCCGCGCCAACGTCGCGGACGCGACGGTCAGCCTCAACCGGGAGGTGTTCGCCGATGTCGGTATGTCGGTGGAGGAATCGCGGACGCTGTCCGCGGCGATCGAAACGTTGCGGCGCAACGCCGGGGATTTCTAATCGGCAGTTTCATGCGTGGCGGGGGACGGGATGGGGATGACGGCGGTGACGGCGGTGCCGGCCCCCGGCCGTGACCGGATATTGAGCCGGCCACCCACCAGCTCGGCGCGTTCGGCCATCGACAACACCCCGTAGCCGCCCATCTCGTCGCCGCCCACCGGATGCTCGAAGGTGTCGAAACCCACCCCGTCGTCGACGATCTCCAACCGTGCGGTGTCGGGGTCGGCGGTGATCGCGAATCTCAGCCGCACCGTCGTCGCGGCCGCATGTTTGACCACGTTCTGCAGGCCCTCCTGCGCGATCCGGTACAGCGCCAGCTCGATGTGCTCGGGCAGCCGGGTTTCGGCCAGATCGAGCTCAATGGTGAGTTGCGGGATCGACCTCGCGAGGCTGGCCAGACCACCGGACAGGCCCAGATCGTCGAGCACCGGGGGCCGCAGCCCGCTGATCGCCACCCGGGTCTCCTGCAGCGTCAGCCCGGCGAGCTCACGAGCGGCCTCCAGCTGCGTCGACGCCTCATCCGGGTCGTTGCCGACCGCGCGGGCGGCGGCGTCCAGCCGGTAGGACAGTGTCACCAGCCGCTGCGAGATGCCGTCGTGGATATCACCGGCCAACCGGCGTCGCTCGATCTCCTGGGCTTCGATCACCTGCTCGACGAACAGCTCGTGGGCCCGTTCGCGCGCTACCAGCTGCCGGTGCAGCCGGGCCTGGTGCATGGCGCCGGCAATGAGCCGGCCGATCACCCGCAGCAGCTCGACGTCGCCGGGGGTGAACGCGCGGCGCGTCACCGTGTGCACGTTGAGCACACCCACCAGACCGCCCGGATCGGTCTCCATCGGCACCGACACCATCGAGGTGAAGTCGCGCCCACGCAGCGATTCGATCGGCAGGTAGCGCGGGTCGGCTTCCTTGTTGTCGCTGATCACCACCGGCTCGCGGTGCCGCGCCACCCAACCCGACACCCCCGATCCCAGCGGCAGCCGGATCTTGCCCACCTCGGTGTCGAACGGCGGGGTGGCGCCGGTCAGGGTCAGCGAGCGTTCGGTGTCGTCCAGGACGTGCACGAAGCAGACGTCGGTGCCGGTGGCCGCGGTGATCATCCGGGCCGCCGCGGCGGCCAGCGGCTCCACTCCGGGCCCGCTGGAGGCGGCCTGGATGAGCTCCCGCAGCAGCGCCAGCTCGTGGTTGGCGTCGACGAAATCCCGTACCGCATTGGGCTTGCGGGGGCGGGAGCGCGGCCCGCTGGTGGAGCTCACCGGTAGATCCCTTCGCGCAGCGCGGTGGCCACGGCGCCGGTCCGGTCCGATACCCCGAGCTTGCGGTAGATCGAGCGGAGATGGGATTTGACCGTCTCGTCGCCGATCACCAGCTTGGTGGCGATCCCGCGGTTGGACAGCCCGCTGACCATGTAGGCCAGGATCTCACTTTCCCGCTGGGTGAGTCCTTGGCGGGCGCCGGGCCAGAACTCGTCGCGCTGCAGTCGTGCGGCGGTGCCGGCCGCCCGCGCCGCCAGTCCGGGGTCGATCACCGTCTCACCGCGGTGGGCCAACTCGATCTGGTGCACCAGGTCGTCGCTGCTGATGCTCTTGAGCAGGTAACCGGCCGCGCCGACGCGCAACGCCTCGAACAGGTACTGCTCGTCGTCGTAGACCGAGAGCATCACGACTTTGCGCTGCGGGTCGCGTTCCCGCAGCGCCAGGCAGAGGTCCAGGCCGCTCTCACCGCGCATCCGCACGTCGCACAGCACGATGTCGGGGTCGGTGTCGGAGATCACCGCCATGGCCTGCTCGGCGTTGATCGCCTGGCCGACCACTTCGATCCGGTCGGCGAACGCGGTGAGCATGGCCCGCAGGCCCTCGATCACCATCTCGTGGTCGTCGACGAGGACCAGGCGCACGGGCATAGCAAGACAATAGGGCCCTGCGGCGGTTCAGCGAGGCTCGACGGAGTCGGCCCGCAGGGACGGCGAAGGAGAGGCGAAGCTGGGACCGCCGAATGAACCCGAGCGTGATTACCCCGCCCAGATCCCCCCAATGGGGGAGGACACCGAAGCCCGCGTCCGGCACGGTAGCTGTTATGCAGATCACAACTGAACTCGCGACATGGACCGGTCCGGGCCGCCCGTTCTGGTGGGACCAGGTGCACCCGGACGCCGAGGTCTACCCCCTACAAGCGGTGATCTTCGATCTCGACGCGCTCGCCGACGCCGACGGTGAACCCCGATCCGGCCTGGTGGACCTGGTGTTGAGCCTGTTCGCCACCGGGCTGTGGGTCGCGGTGGTCGGCGCCGGCCCGCGCGCCTGGGTGCAGGAGCGGGTGCGGGAACTGATCGGTGACGGCATGGCCGAGACCGTGATCAGCGCCGACGACCTGACCGGTCCCGCCGGTGACGCCGAGCTCTACCGGCTGGCGCTGTGGGAGCTGGGCATTGTGGCCGGGGAGGCGCTGGTGATCGCCGGCTACGAGTCCGGGGCCCGCACCGCAGCCGCGATCGGCCTGCCGGTGATCTACGCGGGTTCCACCCGCTACGACGGGCTGCTGGCCAACGGCTGCCGGGAGTTGCAGGCGCAGCGGGTGGTCGCACGGTTCAGCTGCCGCGAAGCAGGCTGATCTCGGCGCTGGTTACGCCGCGCCGCACGCATTGTTTGACGCTGACGCCTTTGGTCACCGACCATGATGTGGTGCGTCGACTGGTGGTTCTGCTGTGCGCAGCGCTGTGCGCGATGGGCGTGACCTCGGTGACCGCGCCACTGGCCGGGGCGGTCGTCGAACCGTGGTTCGGGAATGCGGTCGGCAACGCCACCCAGGTGGTTTCGGTTGTCGGAGTGGGTCATTCGACCGCAAAGATCGACGTCTATCAGCGGACTGCGGCGGGCTGGGAAGCGGTCGCGGCCGGGATTCCGGCACATGTCGGTTCGGCGGGCATCACCCGAGAGACCAAGGAAGGTGAGCCGTCGACCCCGATGGGGTTCTACACGCTCGACTCGGCGTTCGGCACGGCGCCGAATCCCGGCGGTGGCCTGCCGTATGTGCAGGTCGGATCCGACCACTGGTGGGACAGCGACTCGGGCAGTCCGACCTACAACACCATGCAGGTCTGCAAGAAAGCCCAGTGCCCGTTCAACACGGCGGTCAGCGAGAACCTCGACATTCCGCAGTACCGGCACGCGGTGGTCATCGGCGTCAACAAATCTCGCGCACCCGGTGACGGCTCCGCCTACTTCTTTCACACCACCGATGGCGGGCCGACGGCGGGCTGCGTGGCGATCGATGACGCCACGCTGGTGAAGATCATCGGCTGGCTGCGGCCGGGCGCGCTGATGGCGATCGCGAAGTAGGTGGCAGGCTCCGCGGAATCTGACGAAGCGGTAGGACTTTTGTCGGAGAGGGAACCAGCCTGGATCCTTCACCGGCGATCAGGTGTGGTCCCGTTTTGGTTGAGTCGCGATGTGGTGGCCCTCGCGGAAGCGTGCACCAAGGCCTAGTCGGCAAATCGCCGAGTCAGCTAACAGATATGGTCGAGTAATCGACTGAACGCCAAAGATTATCTATTGCTTCAGCAAACTATCTGCGGCGTGTGGGACGTGTTTCAGGACCGCTGGGGTGGCCGTTTCGGTTTGAATGATCATCGCAATCCGATGTGTTTGCCACGTCAGTCAATCTATCCATCTTGAGCAGCACCGATAGTGCACGCACTGAATTGCGGAAAAATCGACCATTTCGGTCAATTAAGAAGATGCCATGGAGAAGTTAATGGCTCTCAGCTGTACTTGCCTACACCTGAGCCGACACCATCCGAGGAGGCATCGTGCACCTGGCACCCGGCATCACTGTCTGCCGTCTGGCGCGGTTCGGCTCAGCCATGACGCTCAGCGAATCCACCGACCACAGTGAAGGGGCAGCATCCATGACTCGTCAGCACACCACCGACGCGTACTCGCGCGACGTCGTGATTCGTCGGGGGGGGGGGGGCGGCTCCCCGCTTAAATAAGCCTCGCCCCCTCGCCACCCCCCGGGGCGGTCTCGTGGCGGGGCCCCCCCGCGGGGGGGCCGGCACCCCCGACGGGTGCTCCCGTCGCCGGAACGGGTAGCGGCTGGACCGTCGCGCCGGAAAGTAGGTCGATGACTGCCATGCCTCC
>CAXYUC010000079.1:0-19688 GCA_964292075.1 uncultured Mycolicibacter sp. | reverse complement strand
CGCCGGGGCCAGGGGCCTGGCGGCCCGATCCGCCATCGGCACCACCGGCCTGGCTATCGCCGCCGACAGTCGTCGCCGGGAACAGGCCTGGGAATTCCTCAAATTCGCGGCGGGGCCGGTGGGGCAGTCGCTGATCGGGGAGTCCGGGCTGTTCGTACCGGTGCTGCGCTCGGCGATCGACTCACCCGGATTCACCGCCGCCCACACCGGGATCCGCAACCTTGCGGTGCTGACCGGCGGCCCGGCGCATTCCGAAGGACTGCCGATCTCCCCGGACTGGCAGAAAGTCCACGCCCTGATGGACCGCGCCATCGGGCCGGTACTGCGCGGCAAACGGCCCGCGGCGACGCTGAAGACCGGGCTTTCACCGCAGATCGACGAAGTGTTGGCCACCGCATGAATCCCACCCGCCGACGGGCACGCGCAGGACGCTGGTTCATCGCCCCGAACCTGGCGGCGGTCGCGGTGTTCATGGCGTTCCCGCTGGCCTTCTCGCTCTACATGAGTTTCCAGCGATGGGATCTGTTCACGCCGCCGAGGTTCGTCGGCGCCGCGAACTACCGCGACCTGTTCACCGGTGATCCGTTGTTCGGCATTGCGGTCCGCAACACGACGGTGTTCACCCTGGGCACCGTGGTCCCGACGGTGCTGATCAGTCTGGCGGTCGCCGGGCTGTTGAACCGGAAGATCAAGGGCATCGGTCTGTTTCGCGCGATCGCCTTTCTCCCGCTGGCCGTGTCATCGGTGGTGATCGCGGTGGTGTGGCAATTCGTGTTCAACACCGACAGCGGACTGCTGAATATCATGCTCGGCTGGTTCGGTGTCGCGCCAGTGCCGTGGCTCACCGAACCGCACTGGGCGATGGCCTCGCTGTGCCTGGTCAGTGTGTGGAAGAGCGTTCCGTTCGCGACGGTGATCCTGCTGGCGGCCATGCAGGGTGTGCCCGAGTCCCTGCACGAGGCGGCGCGCATCGACGGCGCCGGGGAGATTCGGCGCTTCGTGTCCGTCACGGTGCCGATGATCCGCGGCGCACTGTGGTTTGTGGTGGTGATCTCGGTCATCAACGCGTTTCAGGCATTCGACCTGGTGTACGTGCTCACCGGCAGCAGCGGCGGCCCCGAGACCGGCACCTACGTCTTGGCCATCATGTTGTTCCAGCAGGCCTTTGCCTTCTTGGACTTCGGGTATGCGTCCGCGCTGGCCTGGGTGATGTTTGCCGTGCTGCTGGTCCTGACCGTCGTCCAACTGCGCTTGTCACGCCGGAATGCGGTGGACCAGTGACCGGCCCACCGGCACGGCACCGCATCGCCGGGCTGCTGGGCGTCTACGCGGGGTTGGCCGCCGTCACCGCCTGCGCGTTGTTCCCGATCCTGTGGGCGTTGTCGGGCTCGCTGAAGCGCCAAGCCGAGATCAGCCAGCCGATGTTGTTGCCGGCCCATCCGCAGTGGTCGAACTACCTCGAGGTGTTCGCCCGAATGCCGTTCTGGCGGATGCTGTTCAACACCATTCTTTACGCCGGCTGCGTGACGGCCGGACAGGTCTTCTTCTGTTCGCTGGCCGGTTATGCCTTCGCCCGGTTGCCGTTCACCGGCCGTGACACCCTCTTCGTGGTCTATCTGGCGACGCTGATGGTGCCGTTGACGGTCACGGTGATTCCGCAATTCATCTTGATGCGGGTATTCGGCTGGACCGACACCATGTGGGCGATGATCATCCCCGGCTTGTTCGGCAGCGCGTTCGGCACCTATCTGATGCGACAGTTCTTCGCCACCCTGCCCATCGACCTGGAGGAGGCCGCGATCTTGGATGGGTGCTCGCCGTGGGCGATCTACTGGCGGATTCTGTTGCCGCACGCCAAACCTGCGGTGATGGTGCTGGCGGTGCTGACCTGGATCAACGTCTGGAATGACTTTCTGTGGCCGCTGCTGATGATTCAGCGCAAGGGCATCGCCACCCTGACCCTCGGACTGGTGTGGATGCAGGGGGAGTACGTCGCCGAGTGGCCGGTGCTGATGGCCGCGTCCATGCTGATGTTGGCCCCGCTGGTGGTCATCTACGCGATCGCCCAACGGGCCTTCGTGAGTGGGATCGCGGCCACGGGCTTCGGTGGACGGTAGTCAGGAGAACGCAGTGGCTTCAGTGACTTTCGACTCGGTGACGCGGCACTATCCGGGCGCCGACCGCCCCGCCCTGGACGCGTTGGACCTGGCGGTCGAAGACGCTGAGTTCATGGTGCTGGTCGGGCCGTCGGGATGCGGCAAGACGACGACGCTGCGGATGCTGGCCGGCCTGGAACCCATTGACGCGGGCCAGATCTACATCGGCGATCACGACGTCACCACAACCGACCCCGGCCATCGCAATATCGCCATGGTGTTCCAGAACTACGCCCTGTATCCGCACATGACCGTGGCGCAGAACATGGGTTTCGCCCTCAAAGTGGCCAAAACCCCTAAGCCCGAGATTCGCGCCCGGGTGGCTGAAGCCGCCCAGCTGCTGGGCCTGGCCGAGCTCCTGGGACGCAAGCCCAAGGACCTCTCCGGCGGCGAACGCCAACGAGTCGCGATGGGCCGCGCGATCGTGCGGCGCCCGCAGGTCTTCTTGATGGACGAGCCGCTGTCGAACCTGGACGCCATGCTGCGGGTGCAGACCCGTAACCAGATTGCCGAACTGCAACGGCGGCTGGGGATCACCACGGTCTATGTCACTCACGATCAGGTGGAGGCCATGACGATGGGTGATCGGGTGGCGGTATTGCGCGACGGGGTGCTGCAGCAGTGCGCCCCGCCCCGCGAGCTCTACCGCACGCCTGCCAACGTATTCGTCGCCGGGTTCATCGGGTCTCCGGCGATGAACCTGTTCACGGTTCCCGTCGTCGACGACGCGGTGTCGCTGGGGGGCTACCCGCTCACCCTGCGGCGCGGGATCGCTTCCAGCGCCGGCGAGCTGGTGATAGGTGTGCGCCCCGAGCATCTGGCGCTCGGCGATGACGGCTTCGAGTTCGAGGTCGACCTCGTCGAGGAACTCGGAGCCGACACCTACTTGTATGGCGGGATCGCCCAATCCGGCGTCACACTGCGCCAACCTGTCACCGTTCGTGTTGCCGCCGACAATTCCGTGCATCGCGGTGACCGAGTGCGGCTGCGCCCCGATCCGGAACATGTGCACTACTTCCGCGCGGACGGTGCGCGGATCGGCTGACAACGGCCCAGCGAGTGTCGGTAGATTCGCGTATAATCGAAAGTATGTTCGATACCGTCCTTCCGTCGCTGGAGGGCATCCGCGCGTGTGATGACGTGGGTCTGGTCGACGCGATGCAGGGGGCGGCGCGTTTGCAGGCGGCTTTTCTGGCGCGGGTGTTCGCCGCGGGGGCGGAGTTGTATCGCCGTCGACTGGCCGAGCAGCAGGTTGCCGCTCGGGAGATCTGGGCTATCGATGGCTGGGAGGCGGTGGCTGCGGAGATCGCGGCGGCTCAGGGCATCAGTCGGGGGCGGGCGGCGGGGCAGTTGCGGCTGGGTTTGGCCTTGGCTGAGCGGTTGCCGAAGTTGGAGGCGTTGTTTGCGGCGGGTGTGGTCGATTACCAGGTGGTGGCCGCGGTGGTGCATCGCACCGAGTTGATGATCGATCCGGATGCGATCCCGCGGATGGATCGGTGGCTGGAGCGTAATGCGCCCCGGTGGGGCAAATGGTCGAGGGCCCGGATCGTGGAAGCGGTCGACTATTGGGTGCAGGTGGTGGAACCGGCCGCGGTGCGGGAAGCCCGCACTTTCGATCAATCTCGTCACATTTTGGTGACTCCGCAGCATTCGGGTCTGGCGGAGATCTCCGGTGATGTGCGCACCGCCGATGCGTTGGCTTTCGACCACCGGCTCGATGAGTTGGCCGGCACGGTGTACCCGGCGGATCCGCGCACGAAGGCGCAGCGTCGCGCCGATGCCCTCTCGGCACTGACGGCGGGTGCGGCCATCATGGCGTGCGAATGCGGTTCGCCGGATTGCCCGGCTGCCACTGGCGAGGCCTCGGTGGGTGCGGTGATGATCCATGTGATGGCCGAGCAGGCCACCCTTGAGGGCCGTTCGGAAGTGCCGGGGTATGTGCCCGGGTTCGGTGGCCTGCAGGCCGACGCGGTGCGCGCGATCGCCAAGTCGGCGAAGCTGCGGACGATCCGTCATCCGCGGGATGCGGCGCCGGAATCGGGGTATCGGCCGTCGGCGGCGCTGGCCGATTTCGTCCGTTGCCGTGATCTGACGTGTCGGTTTCCCGGGTGCGGGCGCCCGGCCGAGGTCGCTGACATCGATCACACTGTGCCCTGGCCGCTGGGTCCGACGCATCCGAGCAAGGTCATAAGTCGTTAAACTACCCTCATGTCTGCAAGGAAATCTGCTGGTCAGCGTGTTGGGGTGTGCTCGGCGGCGATTTATGCCCGGATTTCCTCGGATGCGGAGGGCACGGGGTTGGGGGTGGCGCGGCAGTTGGAGGATTGCCGCAAGCTGGCTGCGGATCGGGGGTGGCCGGTCGGGGCCGAGTATGTCGACAACGATGTGTCGGCGTTTTCCGGCAAGCCGCGCCGGCAGTATGCCCGGATGTTGGCTGATCTGGCGTCCGGTGATCGGGATGCGGTGATCGTCTACAACCTGGATCGGTTGCATCGGCGTCCGGTGGAGTTGGAGGAGTTCGTCACGCTGTGCGAGTCGGTGGGGGTGCGTGATGTGGCGACGGTGACCGCCGACATCGACTTGGGCAACGATGACGGGCTGTTCATGGCCCGGATTTTCGCTGCGTTCGCCGCCAAGGAATCGGGGCGCAAGTCGGCTCGTATCCGCCGCAAGATGTTGCAGAACGCCCAGGCCGGGCTGCCGCACGGTTCGGCGCGCCCGTTCGGGTATGAGGCCGACAAGATCACGGTGCGCGACTCCGAGGCCGCGGTAGTCCGTGAGATGGTGGACCGGTATCTGGCCGGCCAATCCTTGCGGTCGTTGACGATCTGGCTTAACGAGTCGCAGGTCGCCCCGAGTGTGGCGACGTCATGGCAGACCTCAGCGGTGCGCCAGGTGTTGTCCTCGGGCCGCATCGCCGGGCTGCGGGAGCACCGCGGGGAGGTGATCGGCCCCGCCGTATGGCCGGCGCTCATCACCCCGGCGCAGCGTGATCGGGTGCTGGCGCGCATGGCGGCACGCTCGGTGACCAAGACCAGATCAGCGCGCACGTATCTGTTGTCGGGGATGTTGCGCTGCGGGCGTTGCGGCAATCGACTGTATTCCCAAGCCCGGCACAGTAACCCGGAGAATCGGACGCGCCGGTATGTGTGTTTGAAGGGGCCGGATCATGGCGGGTGTGGCCGGTTGACGGTGGTCGCCGCACCCGTCGAGGAACTGTTGACCGAGGCCGTGTTGGCGCGGCTGGATTCACCGCAGTTGGCCGACGTGCTGGCCGGCAAAGCCACCGCCGATGCCGATGTGACCGCGTTGGCGACCCAGGTCGACGCGGATCAGGAACGCCTCGATGAGCTGGCCGGACTGTACGCCGACGGCGCCATTACCGCGCGGGAGTGGATCGCAGCGCGTGATCCGATTACCGACCGCATCACCGCGGCTCGCCGGGAAATCGCCACGGCCACCGACACCACCGCCGTCTACGAACTCGCGGGCACCGGTGGTGCGCTCCGCACCGAGTGGGACGAGCTTGATTTGGGTCGCCAGCAGGCGATCGCCAAAGCGGTGTTGGATCACGCGGTCATCGCGCCGGGCACACCGGGTGCGCGCCGCCTGGATATCGACCGGGTACGGCCGGTCTGGCGGGTCTGAACTCCTGACCTCGCCGGGCGTGCTGGGCGGTCGGCGCCGAGCAGGGTCGCAACCCGGCCGATCACTGTCGGATCGGTGACGGTGGCCGGCACGTTTTGTGCGTGGCATGAGGCGGTCAGCCAGGCGATGAACTCGGGCCGTTCATGCAACGGCACCGTCTGATCGCTGGTGTTGCCGGTGTCGCTGGCGTCGGTATCCGTCGTCGTCTCAGCCATCACCGCCTCCTGGGGGTGCCTGCCACCGGTTGCCGGTGCGGGAGCGGGTTTCGGTGATGGCGGTGATGCGGGCGGCGATGTGGCGCAGGGCTGCTGAGACGACCAGCACTCGGTCGCCGGCGGTGGTGTGTCCGGCACAGTCGAACTCCCAGGCCACCGCATCAGGGTCGAGTAGCGTGTGAGCCCGCTCATCGCGGCCGGTCATCCCGCCGGATGAGGTTTCGTTTTGTTTCGTTTCGTCTTTCGTCGCCTGGTGGCGGGTCCAGGTGGCGCGGGCGGTGCGCAGGGCGCCCATGGTGGTCGAGTAGTGCCGGGATTTGGTGGTGATGTGCCCGCGATAGCCCAGGGTGTGCAGCCAGCGCCCGATCCCCGCGACTGCGGTGCTGCCGTGTTCGGCCAGCTCGGCGATGGTGGCCAGGATGGCCCGCACATGCTCGCTGACATCCAACCCGGCGATGGCTTCGGCCGATAAGCGTCGGGCGGTGATCCCGAAGTCGTGCAACGACTTGGTGACGTATTTCGCCAAATATGCCGCGACCCGACGCGGTGACAGCCGCGACGATACGCTTGGCGAGGTTCCCGCTACGACGGAATCGTCTGCGCCAGCACCCGTTTCGGGTGTCAATGGCTGGGTGTCGATTTGAGTGCCGAACCGCAGGGTGCGCACCACAGCGCCGCCGCTGTCACTGTCGCCGGTGGGTACGTCGATGCGGACTCGCCCGGCGGCCCGATGAATCAGGACGGCCAGGTCGGTGGCGGTGATCGGTGACGACCAGCCAGGCTGCGGGCGCGTGTCGTGACGGGGCTCCCCACCACCCCGAGGGGCGGCGGGGCCGTAATCAGTGTGGTCTCCCGATGCGGCCGTGTCGGCAGCGCCGGGCGGGTCCAGGCGGATCAGGGCGTGAATGTGCGGGATGGCACGCGCTTGCAACTCCACGACCTTGACGAAACTGACCCGCACCGAATCCGCTGGCAGCCCAATCGCTTTAAGGTGTGTGGCGACGATGCGTCGCAGTGCGATGGTGAAGCGCCGCCACAGCTCAGGCAGATGCCAGGCGAACAGCACATGCCCGCCATAGTCATAGCAGTCCACACACAACGGCTGACCTACAGCGGGGTCATCGACGGTATGAATCACGGTGCAGCCCAGCAGGTGGCCGTGTCGGCAGCGCCGTGTCGCCCCGCGTGGCTCGCGAGCGTGGCAGGTGGTGCCGGTGGCGTTGTGCACGGCCCCGTAACCCGGTGCAGTCAGCGTGGTGAACACCTGGGGATGGGTGGCGACCTGCGCGGGTACGTCGTGGTGGCCGCCCGCGGCACCGGCGTGCACCAGCTGCCAGGTGTCGCGGGCATACAAATCCGCACACGATGGGCAGACGGCGGCACGCCGGTTGTTGCACCGCGTCCACACCGCATGCTCACGCCCGGCCGTGTCGGCGCCGACCAGCTGGATCGGGTGAGCGCAGTACCCGACCGATTCCACCCGCCGCCACCACATTTCGAAGCGTGACGAGGAGGCGCGCCGACACATCTGGGTGATCACCGCATCGGCATCGACGCTCACCGGCAGGCCCGGCAGCACGAACCCCAGCTGCGCGGCAGCCACGCCGAGGGTGTTCACCGGTTGCCCTGGCCGTCCGAACGCGGTGCCCGAAAGGTGCGGGCCAACACGGTGATGTCGCGGTCGGTGACGTGGAAGGCCCGCACCCGTACCGGTTCTGCGGTGCCATCGATCATCACGTACCCGGTGCCGGGGGTGGCATCGGCAATCAGGTCGCATTCGGCCCCGGCATCGCGGGCGCCTTGGCCGAGCACCATCGCGGTCTGGGTGGCTTCGGTCATGCGCAGCCCGATGCGCACGGTGAACAGTTGGCGCACCGGCAGGGTGTCTTTGGCCGGGTCTTGCACCGCGGCCACCACCGAAATCCCCACCGCACGCCCCTGCGACAGGAGCAGTCCGAGCAGTTGTTCGATCTCGGCCCGCAGTTTCCGGTCGGTGACGTAGGCAGTCAGCGCGGCGATCTCGTCGATGATCACCACATACAAGGGTTCGGCGACGGTGGGGCTGTGGAGGCGGGTGTGCCCGCGCAGCCGGGCGGCCCGTGCCTGCATGACCTCCACCAGCTCGCGCAGCAACTCCACGGTGGGCTGGCCGGTGTCGTAGCAGAACCGGGTGAACAGTGCCGCCCCGGCGCCGAGTTCCATGCCGCCTTTGGGGTCGATCACCCACAACCGCACCCGACCACGCTTGACGTCCGGGGCGAGCGCGGCGATCAGCGACCACAGCACCGATCCCTTGCCGGCTCCAGTGGCCCCGGCGACCAGAATATGGTTACCCAGCACCGGCAGCGTCCACCAGCGCCGCGATTCGGTGACCCCGACCCGCACCGCGCCCAGATCAACCGCAGCGGCCGGGGAGGGCATCGGCACCGCGATCGGCTGGCCGAGCACATCGCCGCGGCCGATGATGATCCGCAGCTGCCCCGGGGCGGTGGCGCGGATCGTCAACCGGTCCGCCCGCCACGCCGCCGCCAACGCGGGGCCGCGTTTCTGCCAGTCAGCAATTGACTGACCCGTTACCACCTTCACCATCAGTACGTCGGCGTGGTGGCCGATCCGCACCGAGACCACAGCAGGCACCAGGGTCCGCTCACCCAGGCGAGCGGTCAGCCCGTGCAGGGCGCACACCGCCGCCCAGTTACGGTGATAACGCCACCACGCCCAGAACCGCTGCCGCAGCGGATTGGTCACCCACCGGTCAAACGAGGACGGCTCACACACCGACCAGCCGATGTATGCCACGACCTCCACGGCGGCGGTCACCACGCCCGCCCTCGCGCCGTGGCTGACGGCGGCCCACAACGCCACCGCGGCCGGGATGCTCAGGACGGGAAACAGGATCGCCCACCACAGCAGGTGTCCGGCGGCTTTGACCGCCGCCATGATCAGGTCACCGATCCAGTCATCATCAGGTGATGAATTGTTGTTGTAGCTCTTACGATTTGGGGCGTTCGACATGACAGTCTGCTCTCACTGACAGTGGGCCAAAGGGGTGGGGGTGCCGGCCCGGCAGCCGCTACGCATTGGTGTGCGCGACTGCCGGGCCGGCCAGGGAGTTACCGGGCCTGCTGACCCGTCTTGACGGCCGCCGCGGCGGGGTCGGTAGCGGTGATGGCTTCGGCGCGATAGGCGATGCCCGAGCGGCCGTCTTGCGACCACGGCAACGCCACCAAACCCGTCACCGCCACCGGCTGCCCGACGATCACTTTCGGCTCACCGACCACGGTGACCGCCAGCACTTCACCGCCGGTGGCATCCAGGGCGATCAACTGCACCTGCCACAACGCCTGCCCGGTGGCCTTGTCCACACGCGGTGCCCCGGTCTCGAAATTGGTGCGCTGCTCAGGAATTCGGGTGCAGAGGAACGTCACCCCGGTCGTGTCGATACGTAACTTCATCGATTGCTGTCCTTCCTTGCGGTGTTGGCGCGGTCTGTTCGGCCGCGACTCAAGGAAGCGCTATCCCGGGATGCGCCAGGAAGTGACAGGCAGTGATACCGGTGATGACCGTAAACGCGCACACATGGCTGACCTGGGCTGATGTATGCGGCATGATCGACGTCATGGCCGCTGACCCGATCCGCGCACTCAATGCGCAGCGGCTCAGCCAAGCCCGTAAACGCTACGGTTACAGCCTGCGCGAGTTGGCGATCGAGGTCGAAAACGTCCGGCAGCTACGCGGTGATGCCGACCTGCCTACCCAGGAGTCTTTGCGACAGAAAATCGCCCAGATCGAGCGGACCGGGATGCTCGGCCCAATGTGGCGCGAAGACCTCGCCGCGGTGTTCGGCGTCGAACCCGACGAGATGTTCGGCGTGCCGATCGCCACCGAACTGCCGCACCCTCTGCTTCTGCAACTACCCGTTGACCGCGACGTGCTGGCCGTCATCGCCGCCCAGCAACACGCCCACATCCAAGCTGAGCACACCTTCGGCCCCCAGCATGCCCGCCCCCTGGTCGAATCCGATCTGCTCACCATCGAATCCCTGATTCCCCATGCGCCCTCGCAGGTCAAAGCAGAGATGCGTCGTTCCGCCGGGGCCATCGCCGAGGTCGCCGGATGGATCGCCCAAGACCTCGGAGATCACGCCGCCGCGGAGAAACTCACCCACACCGCCGCCCTGCACCTACGTACGGCCGGCCCGGCATTCAACGCCATGATCTTGATGCGCCAATCCAACATTCTCACCCGCACCAACCCCGACCTGGCCGCCTCCCTGGCCGCCGACGCCGCCGAACTCATCGACGGCCACGACGTGGGCCGTCTGGCCGCCAGCATTGCCCGCCAACAGGCCCTCGCGGAGCTGGCCAATCACAACCAGCGGGCCTTTCATCGCCACGCCGCCGCAGCCCTTGACCTCGGTGACCTGCAACCCCACCCGCACGATCATGCGATCTACGCCCACGGTGCCTACGTCGCCAGCGAGATCGCCGCCGGCTACCTGCGCATCGATGACCCGGACAAAGCAGTAGCGCTGCTCGCCGGACACCATCACGCCTGGACATCACAACAGCACCGCGATCAGACCGTGGCCGACATGCGGCTCCTACACGCCTACATCGCCACCAGCGAATACCAGCAGGCACTGGCACTGACCGCCACAGCGATCCCCGGCTACCTGGCCGCGCCCTCGCAGCGAGCCCGATTTCATCTCGCACGGGCAGGCACAATCGTGCGGGACCGTCGACGGCGCAACAAAGACCCGATCCTGCAACAACTCGCCGGCCGCATCAAAAACGCCACCCAAGGAGCCACCCCATGAGCCGCCGAGTCATCCCCGACACCACCACCACCGACCCCGCGGCCACCAGCTCCGTCGCGGTCCTGCCGGTCGGCTCCTTTGAGCAACACGGCCCCTACCTGCCGCTGGGCACCGACACCCTCATCGCCAGCGCTATCGCAGCATCAATCAGTGGTCACCACAACGTATTTCAGCTACCACCGGTCACGTTCGGCTGCTCCCACGAACACGGCGCCTACCCCGGCACCGTCAGCATCAGTGCCACCACGCTGGCCGCGATCGTCGCTGACATCATCGAATCGCTGGCACGCCAGAACATCGCCGGGCTGATCATTGTCAACGGCCACGGCGGCAACGCGGTACTGACCAACGTCGTCCAACAAGCCAACCACCCCAACACCCGTGTCAAGGTTGGGCTCTACCCCAGCCGTGAAGACTGGACCGAGGCCCGCACCGCCGCCAGAATCCGCAGCAGCAGCCACGACGACATGCACGCCGGGGAACTGGAAACCTCCATCCTGCTCGCCAGCTACCCCGACTACCTGCGCGACGGATGGCAGACCAGCGACCGCACCGCCACCGACCGGCGCTACCTCACCACCGTCGGCATCCACGCCTACACCCCGACCGGCGTCATCGGCTCACCGTCGCAGGCCACCGCCGCCAAAGGCAGCAACGCCCTCGGCCATCTTGGCCGCAACGCCGACACCCTCATCGGGCTCCTCATCACACGTTGAGCAGACCCGACAACTCGGCGGCTACCTCCGGGCTGCGCTGCGCTCCCTTCGCTACCGTCCGCTGGCGCTCCCGTCCGCGCGGTCGCTCCACTGCGCCCTGCGTCCGCCGCCGAACACCAGGCCACTGCCCACCAGCCAGTGAATACACCCGTAGTGTTCGCACGAGCTGCCGCCTGGCCAATGATGCTTGCGCCTCTCACAGCCGCGGCCAGCACCTTCACCGCGACCCCCGCGTCGGCGCACCTGCCCGCCCGCTGCCGGAAACAGCCCCTTGACCTCGCACGTGAGAACTTTCTGTCAGGAGAATGACCGCAACGTTGTCGCCCCGGCGCAACCGGCTCGCTGCCTCGGGGTGATGTGCACGAGACGAACTTTGACCTGATCGGTGAGAACTTTCTTCACTGGTATCAAGCAGGGCATTTGCGACAACAGCGGCTGCAGCACATCGGTCCGTCGATATGCTGCGCCATGTTGGTTCTTGCATCCTGGAATAGTGTGTGTCTACTCGGGCCGGGGTTCAACGACACGCACTTCGACCGGCAGACGGATGGATCCGCCGCCCTCAATGGTTTGGACCAGCACTCTGCGACCGCTGGTTGCCCTGGCCATGCCCAGTTGTGTCACCCAAAAGCGGTTCTCGCCGGAGTGGGTATCGACGGCGATGGTTGCGTCGACGAGGACGTGGCTACTCCCGTCAACCTCGATAACCTCGGTGATCATTCGGTAGGGTTTTTCATGGTCGTCGGGGCTGGATTGCATCAGTGTGACCAGGTAGCAGATGCCCACGAGAGGGTTTCCGTGGACATCTTGTTGGCCGATCCGGGGGACGGCAATCCAGTCCAGCACCCCGCCGGTGACGTTGAGTTTCTGGTCGACGATTTCGGCATGTGCTGCGAGGAACGCTCCGGTGATCAACATGTGAATCTCCTTGTCGCGGTTTCGGGTTCGGTTACCTGCTGCGGTCCGTACGACGGACACCGTCGACGTTCACGCTGAACCGTTTCGTTGGGCGGCATCCGGTCGCGCGCAGGCTGCGCAACGGCCACCGACCGCGCAGGAACGCTCCCGCGAAAAGGCCCTACAACGACTCATCACAGCCCAGCGTGCACGCGGCCGCGACGAAGGTTGCGGGCTGGAACTGTACAACCGCCGCGTGCGACCTTCCCAAACGCCGTCGCCAGTCGTCTTCGCCGGGCAGGCCCCCGCGAAAGCCCGGGGCCATCTCCCTCCGGCGCAGAGGCGTCCTCGCCCTGCCCCTGAACTCCGTGGGTGATCCCACGGCCTGCCCCGCGCAGCGCGGGCAACAGCTACCTCGTAAACGGAACGCCTCCGCCGCCGCACCGAAGCGCACATTCATAGACCACGTTCACGATGGTTACCGCGCTGTCGTGAGTAATCAGCCAGTGCCCGCCCTGGTCGACGAACACGGCGGGTCTGGGGTACGTGTGCAGGTAAAACGGTATAGGCCCAGTTGCCGTCCAAGTGACCCCAGCGAAGTTGTTTGGTGCAGGCTGGATGTCGGTCACGACGAAATTGAGCGGAAGATAGTGTGCGGACATGCGGTTGAGGTGTTGATCAATAGTCCCCGCTTCCTCGGGGCTGAATCCGGGAGTGACAACATCGCCCTTGTCAGCGGCGGGGATATTCGAGTCGGTCAGCTTAGCCAGGACCGCCTGCACTTCATCTTCGGTGGGCACGGGTCCGGTGCAGGGGTCTTGTCCGGGGTCTCCGCAGTCCGCATACGCCGGTGGTGTAGCGGCCACGATCGTTACCGGTGCACCAATCAGTGCTGCCGTCAGTACCACCACCCTCGTAATCCGTGAGAATCGTGGCTGTATCAGTGTCGGCATCAGCTGTAGAAGTAGAAGTACGCTGCGCCGGGGGCGCCGGCACCGCCCGGTTCGGTGCTACTGGAGGCCCCGCCGGTCCCCCCGGCACCGACGGTGCCGGTGATTTCGGTCATGTCGGGGGGGGCAGCGAGGGTTTGGTCGGCCCCATCGCCGGCGGGCCCGCCTTGGGCTCCCCTGATGTGAGGTGAGGGCCCTCCGCCTCCGGCACCGCCGGGTGCGCCGCCGGTGCCGCCGGCGCTGCTGTAGCCCAGCGCGCCGCCGGTGCCGCCGGTGTAAGTGCGGCCGTCGAAGAATTCGGTGCCGGCCGAGGCACCGGCACTGGCCAGAGCGGTCGTGCTGCTGGCACCGCCAGTACCGCCATTTGCGGTCAAGGTGGAACCGCCCGTGGGGGTCGCCGTGGTGGCTTCTCCGTCACCGCCGGTGCCGGAGCCAGGTGTGTCATAGCCGCCACCGGCCCCGGCACCGCCGATCAGGACGATGTCCATATATTTTGTGCCAGCCGGGATCGGCACGGTGTACGCGCCGGCGGTAGTGACGGAGGCGGGGGTGCCGGTGAGTCCTTCAAGCGCCCACAGCGCGAAGGTGACAGCGACAAGGTCGGCATCGCCGAGAATGGCCCCAGCGTTGTACACCAATTGAACGTTAAGACCGGTCAGGGCACTCGCTTGCTCGTACGTCATATTAGTTTGGATCTCGTCGAGAAGTGTCGTCAAGTTGTTCTCGGCGGTAATCAGGTTTTGAAGAAGGGCGATCACACCCGAATTCGATTCATTGGCTGCGCCCACCGTTGTCGGAAGGGAATTCAGATAAGCATTGATCTGTTGCTGAAACAGAATATACCCACCGAGAACCTGCAACTCGTTGCCGGAAGGCAAATTAGGTGACGTCGACAATTGAACCGAATTCGGGTTTGTACTCGGGGTCGGGTTTGTCAATGCGGCGTAGTAGGTCGTGTAGGCGTTCAACGTCGCGGTGGCCGCTGCCTGCGCCTGCGCCAACACGCTGGTGACCGTATCGGCAGTGTCAGCAGCGGCGGCAATGGCGAAGCCTGGCTTGCCCGCATCCACACCTATGCTGATCGCTGTTTCAATATTGCCGGCGATCGAGGAGGCGAGGGTGGCAGCGGCCAGCACCTCTGTGATTATGGCTTCGAAATCTTGGGCGAATACTTGTATGGTATCGCCTCCGAGCTGAAGGAATAACCCGTTGGCGGAGTCAAGTGCGCCGAAGTCGATACCGGATTGCACTGCGCCGGTCGGGGCAATATTTATCGCCGCCTGAACGGTGTTCACGAATCCGGTGATCGTAGTTTCGATGAGCGTTAATACGTCGATGAAAACTGAATCAGCAGCCATGATTTCATGCTAATGTGATGCAAATCACCAGTCAAGGGTGATCCATTCTTTGACAGGGCACTACCAGCAAACACCACGGGGAGCGATCTGTCGCGGGCGGGCGTCCGCGGTGTGGGGAGGAGGGCGTCAGATATGGGCGGTGATGTCGGGATCGCGCAAGATCGGCCGATGCGGGAGGTGGGGCCCCGTGAGGCGGGCCTGTGGCAGGGTGAAGAACCTGTCGACGTGACGGTGGTGTTGCGGCGTCGCGGTCAGGCGCCAGCGGTGGCGGGGTGGCCTCACTCGGCGGCGGTCAGTCGCCCTGATTTCTCCTATCGTTGTGGCGCGGACCCGGTCGACATCGAACACCTCCGGGCTTTCGCGACGACCCATGGTCTGCAGGAGATCGGGTGCCAGCCGCACCGCCGGGTACTGCACTGGCGTGCACCGGCGGCTGTCTTCGAGCGCGCGTTCGGCGTGCGGTTAGGCAACTACCGGCCCGTCGGGGACGGGCCCGCGCTGCTGGGGTGTACCGGGACGCCGAGGCTGCCCGACGGTGTGATCGCAGTGCTCGGCCTGGATCACCGTCCCATCGCCCGCCCCCATGTGCGTGCACCCTCTGTGCAGCCCCGCCACACCTACACCCCGATCCAGGTCGGCGCGCTGTACGGCTTGCCGGCCGGTGCCGACGGGGCCGGGCACACCGTGGCCGTCATTGAGCTCGGCGGGGGTTACCGTGAGGACGACCTGCACACGTACTTCGCTTCGCTGGGTCTACCGACGATGCCGTCGGTGACGGCCGTCTCGGTGGCAGGCGGCCTCAACTTTCCGGGCATGCCGGCCGATCCCGAAGTGATGCTCGACATCGAAGTGTGCGGCGCGTTGGTGCCCGCCGCGGCGATCGTGGTGTATTTCGCTCCCAACACCGACCAGGGGTTCTATGAAGCCATCTCCCAAGCCGCCCACGACACCGTCCACACGCCGTCGGTGATCTCGATCAGCTGGGGCAACTCGGAGAGCACCTGGAGCAACCAGGCGCTCAATGCGATGCAGACCGCGCTGCACGACGCCGCCCTGCTCGGGGTCACCGTGATCGCCTCCGCCGGGGATCAGGGGTCCTCCGACGGCGTCACCGGTGGTGGGCCGCACGTCGAGTTCCCGGCGTCGAGTCCCTACGTGCTGGCCTGCGGCGGCACCACCTTGATCGCCGACGGCGACACGATCCGCAGCGAAACCGTGTGGAACGACGCCGCGCTGGGTCGTGGCGCCACCGGCGGTGGGGTTAGCGTCGACTTCGCGCGACCCGACTGGCAGCACGCCGCCGCGGTGCCCACCGCCCCAGACGGCATCGAGGGCCGCGGGCTACCCGATGTCGCCGGTAACGCCGACCCGCTCACCGGCTACCAGGTGCGCGTGGACGGCACCGATCGGGTGCTGGGCGGCACCAGCGCGGTCGCACCCCTGTGGGCCGCCCTGATCACCCGACTCAACCAACTGCTCGCCACCCACCTGGGAGACCCCCACCAGGCATTCTATCAGATCGGCCCAACCGCATTCCGCGACATCACCGTGGGCGACAACGGCGCCTACACCGCCGGCCCCGGCTGGGACCCGTGCACCGGCCTGGGCAGCCCCAACGGCCACGCCCTGCTCACCGCGCTGACAACCTTGACCGCAGCACCCACCACAACGCAGAGCGGAACTGACCAGTGACACTGACGGCCGTGGCAAGCCGACACGCGCTGGGCAGGTCTACCGGTAGACCAGCGTAGTTGCGACCACCGTAAGGACCGACCCCGAACTATCGGAGACTCCCTCAACTACGAGTTGGGGTTGATCGCCCACACCGCGTCGCCGGTGGCGGCCGGGCTGGTGGCGGTCGGGTCGTAGCTGTCGTCGGTGACGTAGACAGTGTCGTTGGCGGGGTCGTAGACCATCCCGCCGAGAAGCGCGGGGGTCCCGCCCACACCGTTAGTCTGGCCCACCATCCCGCCGACGTCGTAGCTGGTGACGGTGTTGGTGTCGAGGTTCAGCACCGACAGATTGTCGAAGAGCCCACCAGTCGTCATGTAGGCATCACCATCGGTGGTGTCGACAACCACCTCGCCCGGATTGATGCTGGGGTTAGCGACGAGGGTGTCAGAGTTCAGGTCGATCGTCAGCAGAAGTTCATTCTTGCCCACAATTTCGTGGGCGTAGAGATCGCCGTTGACGAGATCGTAGGGCACCACGGACGCGTGTGCGACGCCCGCGATGGTGTCGTTGGTGACGGTGTTGGTGGTGGGATCGATGACCGACAGTCCGTTGTTGGCGCCCCCGACGTAAAAGTCACCGTTGGCGGAGTCGTAGACGATCCCCGACGGACCGGAGCTGTCGGGGAGGGTGAGGGTGTCGGTGACGGTGTTGGTGTGCGGATCGATCACGGTCACCGTGTCGCTGTCGGGGTTAGTGATGTAGAGGTCGCCGTTGGTCGGGGCGACCGCCATCTGGCCTGGAGCGACGCCGATCGTGATGGTGTCGGTGACGGTGTTGGTGGTCGGGTTGATCACCGAGACGGTTCCGGGCTGGGAGGCAGCCCAGTCGTTGGTGTTGATCACGTAGATATCACTGTTAGCGGGGTCGTAGGCGATTCCGGTCAGATCCCCGACGGTGGGGCCCGCCGGCCCGACGGTGATGGTGCCGATGTTGGTGTTGGTGTCGGTGTTGATCACCGACACGGTGCCATTGTAAGTATCGGCGACGTAGAGGTCATGGTTGGCGGGGTCGTAGGTGATCGCTCCGGGCCCGTCCCCGGCGCTGGCGATGAACTCAAGGGGTGAGGTGGTCGTCGGTGGTGCCGGGAATGCGCCGTTGGCCCCGTCCCAACTCAAGGAGCCATTGGAACCGAAGATCCCCCCAGACCCGCCACCGGCCCCGGCGCCGCCGGTTCCGGCGACTCCGTTAGCCCCGTCGGCTGCCCCGGCACCGCCAGCACCTCCGACGCCGCCGTCACCACCGTTGCCCGCCGTGCCGGCATTACCGCCGTCACCGTAGAGCCAGCCACCATTGCCGCCGGCCCCGCCGTCGCCCCCGGCGCCGCCGTTTTGGCCCGCGCCGCCGGCCACCCCAGCCAGAGCACTGTTGTTCGTCCCGTCGGCGCCGGCCGCACCCGTACCACCCTCGCCGCCGTTGCCGCCGATCCCGAAGAACCCGGTCGCGTTCCCGCCATCACCGCCGGCACCACCATCGCCGCCCGGGGTGACCGCGTCACCGCCACCACCGCCGTTGCCGGCGATGCCGTAACCGGTGTCACCACCAGCCCCACCGGCCGATCCGTCAAACCCGTTGCCGCCGTCCCCGCCGTCACCGTCATAGGCCACACCGCCCGCACCGCCGGCGTCCCCGGCGATGGTGCTGGTCCAGCCGTTGCCGCCATCCCCGAACCACAACCCGCCCGCACCCCCATTCGGGTCGGCTTGGGTTCCGTTGGCGCCGTCACCGATCAAGATGCCCTGGCCGCCCCAGGACTGCCATTCACTGTTGAGCTGCGCGTCGAATGCTTCACCTTGGGCGCTGTCGATCCAGTTCTGCTCCCAGGTGTGGAGCGGGTCGTAAATGTTGGTCTCATACCACTGCGTCAGGCTGTCGGTTGCCGCCGCCGAACCCGAGGCGTCCGCGCTAGCCGCCGCGTGCACCGACGCCACCGCGACCGAGTCCAGAGCACCCACATCGGTGTCGAGGTTGGGCACCACCGTCTCAGCCCCCAGGCCCAGATCCGTGGCCGCACCCACATCAGCCTCCGCCGACACCATCGAATCCATCAGCAGATCCATCATGTCGTCGAAATCAGCCCTGGCAGGAGCAGCAGAACCCGCCGCAAACGCCACCGCAGCCGCCGCCGTCAAGCCCGCGCTCCACCCGCGAACACCACCAGATCCGCTGCGATAGGTACTCATCAGCCCCCCTGGACCATCGACGTGCTCACGAGGCCAGAACACATAAAACCGACTATAGCTGCCACCAGCCCTCCCCGAGGACCGTCGCCCGCCCGGACGCGCTTCGCCGGCAGGCCCCGAGATACTTGGGTGATCCGCCCACCAACGCCGGGCGTCCGCGCCCCACTCGAACTCCGTAAGTGATCCCACGTCTTGCCCGGCGCGCCGCGCACCCGCATGCCGCCCACCCGACGGGGCTATTGTGCTATGACCGCTGGTCACCACACCATCGGGCACCGGGTTTATCCCGGACCGCATGCTAAATTCCCAATTTGTCGGTGAAACCCTGCGGAGTCACCCCCCTGCCAGTGGCAGAACCGTCCGACACCGACTCAGCCGGGGCGGCAATCGAGCCCTGCACGTCATCCTGGTCGTTCGCCTGCGCCGCCACCAACCCACCCGCTACTACTGGGGGCAGGCACGAGGAGGTGGTGAGTAGATGCTCGACGACCTCGGCTCGCAACACCACCTCCGGTTCAAATCCGAGTCCTTAAAGCAAATGTCTAAACTCCAGGCGTCGTAGATACGCCACCGGTGCCGCCGCCGCACATCTTGACGTGGACATAGGTCACACCATCCGGGACTTCGGTGCTGAAGCCGGGACTGTTGACACCGACCAGTTGAGCGCTATCGTCGGTACTCAGTCTCTGGAACCGTTGCGCCAAAGATCGAGCCCAAGTGGCGATCTGTTGGAAAAACGGTGCAAGCTGCCGGTAAATCGAGGCCATCATAGTTCGCCGACGCTATCAGATCGCGCCTGGATACGGTTCGAGATTCCGGAGAAAAATTTGTGCAGCAACCCGGCCTGCTTCTATAGGTTGGATACGTGAAATCACCTGTGCTGCAACGCTGTAACAGCTGATATGTAGGCATCCTTTGTCAATAGGCAGGTGAAAGGCGCCCCGGTTTTGGCCGGGCGGGTTTTGTGTGATCGGGGTCAGTCGGTGCCTGGGGCGGCGGTGGGGAACAACGGTGG
>CAXYUC010000078.1:0-19820 GCA_964292075.1 uncultured Mycolicibacter sp. | reverse complement strand
GGGCCCGCCACCAACGGCGGCCGGGGCGGCGGTGGCGGTGGTGGTGGCGGCATCGGCGCGCCGTACGCGGACAACAAGCCAAGCTGGTCTGCGGGCGGCAATGGCGGCGACGGCGGCGACGGCGGTGACGCCGACGGTGCCGGGGCGGTCGGCGGCGTCGGCGGGGCCGGTGGCACTGGCGGCGATGCGTTCGAACTCAACTGGGGTGGTGCCGGCGGTGCCGGCGGTCACGGCGGGCTGGTGGGCCCCAACGGCGACGGCTCCGGCGGCCGCGGCGGTGACGGCGGGACCGGCTCCGGCTTTCCTCCCGGCCCCGGCCCCAGCGGCACGGCGGGCGGTGCGGGCGGCGCAGACGGCACCCCCGGCCAAGTCGGCACATCCGGGTAAAACCACGGGTTCTGCCTGGGCACCTGGGCGGCGGGATCGGTCGAGCTGATATGCGGCATCGACAAAAAACATCCGATTCGACTGATTTATCCCGCAATGGGCGACATCGAGTCGGTTGTGTGCTATAACTTTGCTAGGCGCCGTCACTGCGGGAGCTGCGCACGCGTCTCAGGGTTGGAGGGGGTTCCATATGCCTGAGCGACACCAGCATGGTGTGGGGGGAGTGTGCAGCTCTTAGTCCGGCGCCGCAAAACGACGGCGGTCACAGCCCGGGACTTCCCGACCCCGGGCCGTGACCGCCGTTTTGTTTGCCGGGATCAATTTGATTACACCTATTGTGCATACGTGCAAAAACTGTAATATTCGGCTATGGCCGACACGCATATCGTCACCAACCAGGTCCTTCCGCTGGAAGGCTATAACCCGGCGTCGTCCCCGGTCCTCATTGAAGCGCTGATCCGCGAGGGCGGCCAATGGGGCGTCGACGAGGTCACCGACCTCGGGGCTCTTTCTGGATCCAAGCAGGTGCAACGCTGGGGCGAGCTGGCCGACCGCAACCGGCCGGTGCTGCACACCCACGACGTCGTCGGCAACCGGATCGACGAGGTGGAATACGACCCGGCGTACCACGAGTTGATGCACACCGCGATCGCCCACGGCCTGCACGCCGCACCCTGGGCCGACCCGCGCCCCGGGGCGCATGTCGTTCGCGCCGCTCAAACCGGGGTGTGGACCGCCGAGCCGGGCCACGTCTGTCCGATCTCGATGACGTACGCGATCGTGCCCGCGCTGCGTACCAACGCCGAACTCGCCAAGATCTACGAGCCCCTGCTCACCAGCCGGATCTACGACCCCGAACTGAAGGTGCCGGCCACCAAGGCCGGTATCACCGCGGGCATGTCGATGACCGAAAAACAGGGCGGCTCCGATGTGCGCGCCGGAACCACCCAGGCGGTCCGGGGCGCTGATGGCAGCTACACCCTGACCGGGCACAAGTGGTTCACCTCCGCGCCGATGTGCGACGTGTTCCTGGTGCTGGCGCAGGCTCCCGGCGGACTGAGTTGCTTCTTCCTGCCCCGAATCCTGCCTGACGGCACCCGCAACCGGATGCGGCTGCAGCGGCTCAAGGACAAGCTCGGCAACCACGCCAACGCCTCCAGTGAGATCGAGTACGACGGGGCGACCGCCTGGCTGGTGGGGGAGGAGGGCCGCGGGGTCTCGGTCATCATCGAGATGGTCAACCTCACCCGCCTGGACTGCGCGTTGGGCAGTGCCACCAGCATGCGGATGGGCCTGGCCCGCGCCATCTACCACGCACAGCACCGAAAGGCGTTCGGCGCCTATCTGATCGATCAGCCACTGATGCGCAACGTGCTGGCCGATCTGGCCGTGGAGGCCGAGGCTGCCACCATGGTGTCGATGCGGATGGCCGGTGCTACCGACAAGGCGACTCGCGGCGACGAACGGGAGAGTCTGCTGCGCCGGATCGGGCTGGCGGCCACCAAGTACTGGGTGTGCAAGCGCGCCACCCCGCACGCCGCCGAGGCGATGGAGTGCCTGGGCGGCAACGGCTACATCGAGGACTCCCTGATGCCACGGCTGTACCGGGAGGCGCCGTTGATGGGTATCTGGGAGGGGTCGGGCAACGTCAGCGCGCTGGACACGCTGCGCGCGCTGGCCACCCAGCCGCAGTCGGTGGCCGTGCTCTTCGATGAGCTGGCCGAGACCGCCGGGCAGGACCGCCGCCTCGACGCTCACGTCGAGGCATTGAAGAGCCAACTGGCGGGCTTGGGCAGTGACGAGGTCGCCGCCCAATACCAGGCGCGCAAGATTGCCGAGGACATCTGCCTGGCGCTTCAGGGCGGGTTGCTGGTGCGCCACGGCCACCCGGCCGTCGCCGAGGCGTTCCTGGCGACGCGGCTCGGCGGCCAATGGGGTGGCGCGTTCGGCACCCTGCCCGCGGGCCTCGACCTCGGCCCGATTATCGAGCGTTCCCTGGTCAAGGGCTGACATAATCGCGCCATGCGGCACCACATCGCCCCGGTCGAGTTCGACAACCTGCGGACGATGACCTACGAGGTCGCCGACCGTATCGCCCGCATCACCTTCAACCGTCCAGAGCACGGAAACGCGATCACCGCTGACACGCCACTGGAACTGTCGGCACTGGTGGAACGGGCCGATCTGGATCCCAACGTGCACGTGATCTTGGTGTCGGGCCGCGGCGAGGGATTCTGCGCCGGTTTCGACCTGGGTGCCTACGCCGAAGGCTCGTCGTCGGCGGGCGGCGAGAACTACCGGGGCAGTGTGCTCGACGGGAAGACGCAGGCCACCAACCACCGCCCGGATCAGCCGTGGGACCCGATGATCGACTACCAGATGATGAGCCGCTTCGTCCGCGGCTTCGCCTCGCTGATGCACGCCGACAAGCCCACTGTGGTCAAGATCCACGGCTACTGCGTGGCCGGCGGCACCGATATCGCACTGCATGCCGACCAGGTGATCGCGGCGTCCGACGCCAAGATCGGCTACCCGCCGATGCGGGTGTGGGGCGTGCCGGCGGCCGGGCTGTGGGCGCACCGGCTCGGCGACCAGCGCGCCAAACGCCTACTGCTGACCGGAGATTGCATCACCGGAGCCCAGGCCGCCGAATGGGGTCTGGCGATCGAGGCCCCCGACCCGGCTGATCTCGATGAGCGCACCGAACACCTGGTGGCGCGCATCGCCGCGATGCCGGTCAACCAACTGATCATGGCCAAACTCGCGCTCAACACCGCACTGCTGCAGCAGGGCGTGGCCACCAGTCGAATGGTTAGCACCGTGTTCGACGGGGTGGCGCGGCATACGCCGGAGGGGCATGCATTCGTCGCCGACGCGGTGGAGCATGGGTTCCGCGACGCGGTGCGGCACCGAGACGAGCCGTTCGGGGACTACGGTCGAAAGACCTCCGGGGTTTAGGCGGCCACCCGATGTCCGACACAGTGCGAATGACGGCCCGATCGGTAGTTCTGTCGGTGCTCCTGGGTGCCCACCCGGCATCGGCCACCGCGGCTGAACTGCTGCGCCTGACTACAGATTTCGGCATCAAGGAAACGGCCTTGCGGGTGGCGCTGACCCGACTGGTCGCTGCCGGAGACCTGGTCCGCTCGGTCGAGGGGTACGGACTGTCCGAGCGTCTGCTGGAGCGTCAGCGTCTCCAGGACGTGGCCCTGAATCCGCAGACCACGAGCTGGGACGGCAACTGGCTTGCCGTGGTGATCACCAGCATCGGCTGCGATGCGCGAACCCGGGCTGCCTTGCGCTCGGGGCTGGCCGCGCGGCGGTTCGCCGAGCTGCGTGAGGGATTCTGGATGCGCCCGGACAACATCGAGGTCGAGCTGGGTGAGAGCCTCGGGAGGTACACCCGGCTGCTCACCGCGCGTGACGAGAAGCCGGCCGAATTGGCCGCCACGCTGTGGGATCTGGCGGGGTGGGCGCAGACTGGCCACGAGCTGCTCACCGCGATGGCCGACGCGCAGGACGTACCAAGCCGCTTCATCGTCGCCGCGGCCATGGTCCGCCACCTGCGCCGCGACCCGGTACTGCCCCCCGAACTGCTTCCGGCGGACTGGCCGGGGACGCGAATCCGCAGTCGCTACGCGGAGTTCGCCAATGAACTGGGAGCGCGACGCGACGCCGACCGAGGGGCGGTGCTGCGATGAGCGCGGTGCGTGTGGAGCGCAGCGGGCCGGTCACCACGGTGATCTTGGATCGGCCGCACGCCCGCAACGCCGTCGACGGTCCGACCGCGGCCGCGCTCTATCAGGCCTTCGACGAATTCGACCGCGACGAGAGCGCGTCGGTGGCCGTGTTGTGGGGAGACCGCGGAACCTTCTGTGCGGGAGCCGATCTCAAGGCGTTGGGTACCCCGAATGCCAATCAGACCCATCGCAGCGGTCCGGGGCCGATGGGTCCGACCCGAATGATGTTGTCCAAACCGGTGATTGCCGCGGTCAGCGGCTACGCGGTGGCCGGTGGCCTGGAGTTGGCGCTGTGGTGCGACATGCGGGTGGTCGAGGCCGACGCGACCTTCGGCGTCTTCTGCCGACGCTGGGGCGTGCCGCTTATCGACGGCGGCACCGTGCGGTTGCCCAGACTGATCGGCCACAGTCGCGCGATGGACATGATCCTCACCGGACGTGCGGTGAACGCCGAGGAGGCGCTGGCGATCGGACTGGCCAATCGGGTTGTCCCCGCCGGTGAGGCGCGCCGGGCAGCCGAGCAGCTGGCACTCGAACTGGCCGAGCTGCCGCAGGGCTGCCTGCGCTCGGATCGGTTGTCGGCGCTGCGGCAGTGGGGCATGACCGAATCCCATGCGATGGACTCCGAATTCGAGAGCATCGAGCGAGTCGCCGACGAGGCGTTGCGCGGGGCGGGCCGGTTCGCCGGCGGGGCCGGCCGCCACGGCGCTAAAGCTTGATAGGCGGGACGCTTCGTCAGCGCTTGTCGGCGATGGTGTTGCCCGACCCACGGTTGTCGACCTTGGGATCGCCGCCGCGGTAGGTGATGGAGTTATTGAGCCCGGTGATCGTCAGTGTCTTGTCGACGCGCTCGATGGTGATGCGGTTGTCGGCACCGGCTACGTTCACCGTCTCGCAGCGGCCCCGGACCGTCAGCTTGTTGTTCGAACCGGCGACGTTCAGCGATTTGCCCTCGGCGCAGTCCACGGCCGATGTCGCACCGAACGACTCGTATCTGATCGTGTTGGCGAACCGGCCGTCGTAGTTCTGCGAGATCCGCGAGGACTTAGGCGGCGCCTCCGACTCGCAGCCGGTGAGCAGGACTGCAAGCAGCGTCATTCCTCCGGCCAGCAGCGAGCAGAGGTTTACCCGGAGAACGAAGGTCACGCCGGTACGCGTTGGAGCCGGTTTGTCATCCCCAGCTCGCGTCCCCGGTCGAACAGCAGCGGGTCGCCATTGTGGAAGTACACGGTCGTGTCGTTGCCGTAGACAGTGACGTCGTTGACGATGGTGTCGGCGATCACGGTGTTCTGCGAGCCCTGCGTGGTCACCGCGTAGCAGGTGCCCATCGCGTGGATGGTGAGGTTGACGCCGTTGATGAACAGCGTCCCACCGTCGCAGTCCAGCGTATGGGTCTCGTGCACCCCATAGATGTGGATGTCGCCCGGCACGGCGGTTGCGCTCGCGGCTGCCCCCAGTGAACCGGCGGCCAGACTCAGCAGCACACTAGCCAGCGCGGTCCATTTCATCTCCGAGCCCCTCTCGCCGGACGTAATCTCGGCAAAGCTTACGTCGCATCAGCTGGCGCGTACGCGGGTTCCCCCACTAATCGGTCAATTAGAGTTCGGTGCTGATCTTCTCCGCACGATACGAAGGGCGTACGCCATGTCAGCTCGACCAGACCCACCCGCAGCGGGGGGTCGCTCGCGCGCCAACGGCAAATCGGGGGCGCGCCCGGTTAAGCTGAGCCGCGACGTCATCGTCAACGCGGCCCTGAACTACCTGGACCGTGAGGGCTGGGACGCTCTGACCATCAATGCGTTGGCCACCCAGCTGGGCACCAAGGGCCCGTCGCTGTACAACCACGTGCACAGCCTCAATGACCTGCGCCGCGCCATGCGCATGCGGGTCATCGACGACATTCTGGAGATGCTGACCCAGGTCGGGCAGGGTCGTGCTCGCGACGACGCGGTGCTGGTGATGGCCGGCGCCTACCGCAGCTATGCCCACCACCACCCGGGCCGGTATTCGGCGTTCACTCGGATGCCGCTGGGCGGCGATGACCCGGAGTACACCGCCGCGGCCACCCGGGCCGCCGCCCCGGTCATCGAAGTTTTGATGTCCTATGGGCTCGAGGGGGAGCGGGCGTTTCACGCGGCCCTCGAGTTCTGGGCGGCGATGCACGGATTTGTCCTGTTGGAGATGACCGGCGTGATGGATGACGTGGACACCGACTCCGTCTTCGCCGACATGGTGCGCCGGTTGGCCTCGGCGATGGACAGCCGTACCCAGTAGTCGCCGAGCGGGTCAGAGGGCCCGCGTCGACGCGCTTTGACCTGCCGGAGTGCTGCCGGGTATTGTGGTAGCTCGTGCCTGGCCACCGAGGCGCGTTTGGTGACATAACGCGCGCGCCTGGCCCAATTTGCATGTCCATTATGCCGCGGAGTAATCCGCAGCGGCCCATGCGACACGCCCGACCGCGGGGTAGCGGTGGGGCACAGACCGCGGATTTACGACAGTTTTGAACAGCGATACAGGAAGCCGGTAGATGCCAACCATTCAGCAGCTGGTCCGTAAGGGCCGCCGCGACAAGGTCGCCAAGGTCAAGACCGCGGCCCTCAAGGGCAGCCCGCAGCGACGGGGCGTGTGCACCCGCGTGTACACCACCACCCCGAAGAAGCCGAACTCGGCGCTTCGCAAGGTGGCGCGCGTCAAGCTGACCAGCCAGGTGGAGGTGACCGCCTACATCCCGGGCGAGGGTCACAACCTGCAGGAGCACTCGATGGTGCTGGTGCGTGGTGGTCGTGTGAAGGACTTGCCGGGTGTGCGCTACAAGATCATCCGTGGCTCGCTGGACACCCAGGGAGTCAAGAACCGCAAGCAGGCCCGCAGCCGCTACGGCGCGAAGAAGGAGAAGAGCTAATGCCGCGCAAGGGCCCCGCACCCAAGCGTCCGCTGGTCAACGACCCCGTCTACGGGTCCCAGCTGGTCACCCAGTTGGTCAACAAGGTGCTGCTGGACGGCAAGAAGTCGCTGGCCGAGCGCATCGTTTACGGCGCTCTCGAGCAGGCTCGGGACAAGACCGGTACCGACCCGGTGGTGACGCTCAAGCGTGCAATGGACAACGTCAAGCCTGCCCTCGAGGTTCGCAGCCGCCGCGTCGGTGGCGCCACCTACCAGGTGCCGGTCGAGGTGCGTGCCGAGCGCTCCACCACGCTGGCGCTGCGCTGGCTGGTGAGCTTCTCGCGGGCTCGCCGGGAGAAGACCATGATCGAGCGCCTGGCCAACGAGATCCTCGACGCCAGCAATGGCCTTGGTGCTGCCGTGAAGCGGCGTGAAGACACCCACAAGATGGCCGAGGCCAACCGGGCGTTCGCGCACTACCGCTGGTGATCACGTCGGCGGCTTACCCGCCGACGCATCTGCGACAACAAGCAATTGAAGTAACCGAAAGAGTGGGAAGACTGCTGTGGCACAGGATGTGCTGACTGACCTGAACAAGGTCCGCAATATCGGCATCATGGCGCACATCGATGCTGGTAAGACGACGACGACCGAGCGGATCCTGTACTACACCGGCGTCAACTACAAGATCGGTGAGACGCACGACGGTGCTTCCACGACCGACTGGATGGAGCAGGAGCAGGAGCGCGGCATCACCATCACCTCCGCCGCGGTGACCTGCTTCTGGAACAACAACCAGATCAACATCATCGACACCCCGGGGCACGTCGACTTCACCGTCGAGGTGGAGCGGTCCTTGCGTGTCCTCGATGGCGCCGTCGCGGTGTTCGACGGCAAAGAGGGTGTGGAGCCGCAGTCCGAGCAGGTGTGGCGGCAGGCTGACAAGTACGACGTGCCGCGGATCTGCTTCGTCAACAAGATGGACAAGCTCGGTGCGGACTTCTACTTCACCGTGCGCACCATCGAAGAGCGCCTCGGTGCTCGTCCGCTGGTGATCCAGCTGCCGATCGGCGCGGAGAACGACTTCGAGGGCATCGTCGACCTGGTCGAGATGAACGCCAAGGTGTGGCGCGGCGAGACCAAGCTTGGTGAGACCTACGAGACTATCGAGATCCCGGCCGAGCTGGCAGACAAGGCAGCCGAGTACCGGACGGCTCTGCTGGAGGCCGTCGCCGAGTCCGATGAAGCGCTGCTGGAGAAGTACTTCGGTGGTGAAGAGCTGTCGATCGAAGAGATCAAGGGCGGCATCCGCAAGCTGACGGTCTCTTCGGAGCTCTACCCGGTGCTGTGCGGCAGCGCGTTCAAGAACAAGGGTGTTCAGCCGATGCTGGACGCGGTGATCGATTACCTGCCGTCGCCGCTGGACGTTGAGTCGGTGCAGGGCCACGTGCCCGGCAAGGAAGACGAGATCATCAGCCGCAAGCCCAGCATCGACGAGCCGTTCTCGGCGCTGGCGTTCAAGATCGCGGTGCACCCGTTCTTCGGCAAGCTCACCTATGTGCGGGTGTACTCGGGCAAGGTGGAGTCCGGCACCCAGGTGATCAACTCGACCAAGGGCAAGAAAGAGCGGCTGGGCAAGCTGTTCCAGATGCACTCCAACAAGGAGAACCCGGTCGAGTCGGCGTCCGCCGGCCACATCTACGCGATGATCGGCCTGAAGGACACCACCACCGGCGACACCCTGTGCGACCCGGCCAACCAGATCGTGCTGGAGTCGATGACGTTCCCGGCTCCGGTCATCGAGGTGGCCATCGAGCCCAAGACCAAGAGTGACCAGGAGAAGCTCTCCCTGGCGATCCAGAAGCTGGCCGAAGAGGACCCGACCTTCAAGGTGCACCTTGACCAGGAGACCGGCCAGACCGTGATCGGCGGCATGGGCGAGCTGCACCTGGACATCCTGGTGGACCGGATGCGCCGCGAGTTCAAGGTCGAGGCCAACGTCGGCAAGCCGCAGGTGGCCTACAAAGAGACCATCAAGCGCGTGGTGGACAAGGTCGAGTACACCCACAAGAAGCAGACGGGTGGCTCGGGTCAGTTCGCCAAGGTCCTTATCTCCATCGAGCCGTTCCAGGGCGAGGACGGCGCGACTTACGAGTTCGAGAACAAGGTCACCGGTGGCCGCGTGCCCCGCGAGTACATCCCCGCGGTGGACGCCGGGGCCCAGGATGCCATGCAGTACGGCGTGCTGGCCGGCTACCCGCTGGTCAACATCAAGGTCATCCTGCTCGACGGTCAGTATCACGACGTCGACTCCTCCGAGATGGCCTTCAAGGTGGCCGGCTCGCAGGCGCTGAAGAAGGCTGCCGCTGCCGCGCAGCCGGTGATCCTGGAACCGATCATGGCCGTTGAGGTCACCACGCCCGAGGACTACATGGGCGATGTGATCGGCGACCTGAACTCCCGCCGTGGCCAGATCCAGGCCATGGAGGAGCGCAGCGGTGCGCGCGTCGTCAAGGCGCAGGTGCCACTGTCGGAGATGTTCGGCTACGTCGGAGACTTGCGGTCGAAGACCCAGGGCCGGGCGAACTACTCCATGGTTTTCGACTCCTACGCCGAAGTGCCGGCGCAGGTGGCGAAGGAGATCATCGCGAAGGCAACGGGCGAGTAAGTAGCTGTCCGCCCGTGCCGCTACGGTGGCACAAACCCAAAAAGATCAATCCTGCTGTAACCCAGCACCAACAAGTCCAGGAGGACAAGAAGTGGCGAAGGCGAAGTTCGAGCGGACGAAGCCGCACGTCAACATCGGGACCATCGGTCACGTTGACCACGGCAAGACCACGCTGACCGCGGCTATCACCAAGGTTCTGCACGACAAGTACCCGAACCTGAACGAGTCGCGTGCGTTCGACCAGATCGACAACGCTCCCGAAGAGCGTCAGCGCGGTATCACGATCAACATCTCCCACGTGGAGTACCAGACCGAGAAGCGGCACTACGCCCACGTCGACGCGCCGGGCCACGCCGACTACATCAAGAACATGATCACCGGTGCCGCCCAGATGGACGGCGCGATCCTGGTGGTGGCGGCCACCGACGGCCCGATGCCGCAGACTCGCGAGCACGTGCTGCTGGCCCGTCAGGTCGGTGTGCCCTACATCCTGGTGGCGCTGAACAAGTCCGACATGGTCGACGACGAGGAGCTCCTGGAGCTCGTCGAGCTGGAGGTCCGCGAACTGCTGGGCGCCCAGGAGTTCGACGAGGAGGCCCCGGTGGTTCGGGTGTCGGCTCTGAAGGCGCTCGAGGGCGACGAGAAGTGGGTCAAGTCCGTCGAGGACCTGATGGACGCCGTCGACGAGTCCATCCCGGACCCGGTCCGCGAGACCGACAAGCCGTTCCTGATGCCGGTTGAGGACGTCTTCACCATCACCGGTCGTGGCACCGTGGTCACCGGTCGTGTGGAGCGTGGCGTGATCAACGTCAACGAGGACGTCGAGATCGTCGGCATCAAGCCCACCGTCACCAAGACCACCGTGACCGGTGTGGAGATGTTCCGCAAGCTGCTGGACCAGGGCCAGGCCGGTGACAACGTCGGTCTGCTGATCCGCGGTATCAAGCGTGAGGACGTCGAGCGTGGCCAGGTTGTGGTCAAGCCCGGCACCACGACCCCGCACACCGACTTCGAGGGCCAGGCCTACATCCTGTCCAAGGACGAGGGCGGTCGCCACACGCCGTTCTTCAACAACTACCGTCCGCAGTTCTACTTCCGCACCACCGACGTGACCGGTGTGGTGACCCTGCCGGAGGGTACCGAGATGGTGATGCCCGGTGACAACACCGAGATGACCGTCAAGCTGATCCAGCCTGTCGCCATGGACGAGGGTCTGCGGTTCGCCATCCGTGAGGGTGGTCGTACCGTCGGCGCCGGCCGGGTCGTCAAGATCATCAAGTAGTTCCTGGTTCCACACGAAAGCCCCCGGCCCCGGCCGGGGGCTTTTGTCTCCTCCGAGAATCCTCCGAGTGTGCGGAATTCTTCGCCGACCCCGCCTCCTGCCGACGAAATCGCACACTCGGCAGTCGGCCGCAGCGGCCATCTAGAACACGTTCTATAAACAGCTGCTAGCCTCGTCGGGTGAGCGAGAGCCAGAACCACAATCTGCAGGGCAAGGTGGCATTTGTCACGGGTGCGGCGCGCGGCCAAGGCCGTTCGCACGCGATCCGGCTGGCAGCCGCGGGTGCCGACATCATCGCCGCCGACATCTGCGGCCCGGCATCGGACGCCATCACCTACCCGGCGGCCACGCCCGAGGAATTCGCCGAGATGGTCAGCGCCGTCGAGGCCCACGGCCGCAAGGTGCTGGCCCGGCCGGTCGACGTCCGCGATGACGACGCGCTGCGCAAACTGGTCGACGACGGTGTCGAGCAGTTCGGACGGCTGGATGTGGTGGTGGCCAACGCCGGCGTGCTCAGCTGGGGCCGGCTGTGGGAGCTCACCGACGAGCAGTGGAACACCGTCATCGACGTGAACCTGACCGGCACCTGGCGCACCATCCGGGCGGCGGTGCCGGCGATGATCGAAGCCGGCAATGGCGGCTCGATCGTGATCGTCAGCTCATCGGCCGGATTGAAGGCCACTCCCGGCAACGGCCACTATGCGGCGAGCAAGTATGCCCTGGTAGCCCTGACCAACACGCTGGCCCTGGAGGTCGGCGAGCACCGGATCCGGGTCAACTCGATTCACCCCTACTCCGTCGACACCCCGATGATCGAGCCGCAGGTGATGGCGAAGATCTTCGCCGAGCACCCCGGTTATCTACACGCCTTCCCCCCGATGCCGCTGCACCCGCAGTCGTTCATGACGCCTGACAGTGTCTCCGACGTGGTGGTGTGGCTGGCCGGTGATGGCTCGGGAATCCTGACGGGTGTCCAGATCCCGGTGGACAAGGGTGCGCTCAAGTACTGAGCCTTACCCGAATTCGACCAGTGTCATCGACGGCCGGATCCGCCGCACAAACGCCGCCTTGTCCCACTGCTTGGCGGTCAGCACCTTCCAGATACCGCGACCGGGCGGCAGGGGCACGTCACGCGCTGACACTACGCCGGGCAGAGCGGTGAGCGCCGTTGCCTCGTCGGATGTCATCGCGAAGGGCATCGGCGGCGCCACGTAACGGTTGGAGAGCCGGTAACCGCGCAGCGTCCGTCGACTGAACCAGTGCGGAATGCTGTCGAACATCATTCGACCGCCGGGAAAACGCTTGGCGCAGGCGGCGATCAGGCCCAACGCTTCCTCGGGCTGCAAATACATCAACAGTCCCTCGGCGGTCACAAAGACCCCCTCGCTGGTATCAACTCGGTCCATCCAACTCAGATCGAGCGCCGACTGCGCCAGCGTCACGATCCGCTCGTGGCGGGATAGCAACTGGTCGCGAAGCTCAACCACCGGTGGCAAGTCGATGGTGTACCAGGTGAGTTCACCGTTATCCAGCCTCCAGAAGGTGGTTTGCAAACCTTCGGCCAGCGCCACCACCGATGCCTTGGGGCGGGAAACGAGGTAGTCGCGGATCTGCTGGTCGAATGCCAACGCGCGCAGGGGATGCGCCTGCGACGGGCGGCCGAACTTGCGGTAGTCGTAATGAATCGAATCGAATAGCTGCACGGCCATCGGGTCGTCGATCACGCTGTCCGGGCGTTTGGCCTCGCTACCTCGGTTGTGCAGTGTCCACAGTGTCGTTGCCGATACGCCCGTCAGGGACTCGCCGCTCGTCTGGGTCACGCTGTCTCCGCTCCGGTCATCAGCTGAGCTTGCAGGAAATCCGGCCCCTCCTGCAGTGAGATCTGGGTCGCGTCACCGTGAGAGGAGGACCGAATGCGGGCTCAGCACGGCCTGGGCAGAAGCTGGTGCCCCACCCGGCACAGCGATCGTGTAGAAAATCCTGATGGTCACTAGCGCTTCGGGTCATGGCATCGTCATCGTCGGCGGGGGGCTGGCGGATGTCCGTACGGCCCAGGAATTGCGGCGCCAGGAATATGCGGGGCCGATCACGATCGTCTCCGACGAGACTCGCCCGCCCTATGACCGCCCGCCGCTGACCAAAGAGGTGCTGCGCGGCGAGCGCGACGACACCTCGCTGGAGCCCCCGGAGTTCTACGCCGCCCACGACATCAGTCTGCGGCTGGGCTGCGGCGCGCGCAGCGTCGACACCGCCGCGCAATCGGTGACGCTGGCAGCCGGCACCGTGCTGGGCTACGACCAACTCGTGATCGCCACCGGCCTGGTGCCGCGGCGTATCCCGAGCTTCGGCAACCTGGACGGCATCCGCGTGGTCCGGTCGTTCGAGGACAGCCTGGCGCTGCGCGACGCCGCGGCCGGCGCCAGCCGGGCGGTGGTGATCGGCGCCGGATTCATCGGTTGTGAGGCGGCGGCCAGCCTGCGCAAGCTGGGCGTGGACGTCGTGCTGGTCGAGCCGCAGCCCACCCCGTTGGCGGCCGTGCTCGGTGAGCAGATCGGCCAACTGGTGGCACGGCTGCACCGTGCCAACGGGGTCGATGTCCGCAGCGGCGTGGGCGTCGCCGAGGTTCGCGGTGCGGGCCGGGTCGAGACCGTAGTGCTCAGCGACGGCACCGAACTGGCTGCCGACGTGGTGGTGCTCGGCGTCGGTTCGAGGCCGGCGACCGAGTGGCTGGACGGCAGCGCGATCGACCTCGACAACGGGGTGGTGTGCGACGCGACCGGGCGCACCAGTGCGCCGAACGTGTGGGCCGTCGGTGACGTGGCGTTCTGGCGGGGCCGCGACGGGCACCAGGTGCGCGTCGAGCACTGGAGCAATGTCGTCACCCAGGTCCGCGTGATGGTCCCGACCATGCTGGGCCGGGAGTCCCTGCATGACGTGGCGGTGCCGGCGTACTTCTGGAGCGACCAGTACGACGTGAAGATCCAGTGCCTGGGTGAGCCGGAGGCCACCGACACTGTGCACCTGGTCGAGGATGACGGTCACAAGTTCCTGGCCTACTACGAGCGCAACGGTGTGCTGGCCGGTGTGGTGGGAGCGGGCCGGCCCGGCAAGGTGATGGGCGCGCGGGCCAAGATCGCCGCGGGAGCTCCGATCTCCGAGGTGCTGGGCTAGGTTTCCAGTGCCTTGGCGCAGCCGGCGAGGATCGCGCGAAAGGACGAGCGAAACAGCGGCGCGGTGATCGCTTCGGTTAGCCTGCCGCCGCCGCGCGGAGAACGCTATTCTCCATGCAGAGATTGCGAGGCGCATCTGATCTCGCAGTTGATCAGCGCCGCAGCCGAACTCGCCCGCACGTCGAAGGGGGCCTGACATGGGTTATGCGGATTCGCTTTTCGACCTGACCGACCGGGTGGTGCTGGTCACCGGCGGCAGCCGCGGCCTGGGCCGCGAGATGGCGCTGGCGGCCGCCCGGTGCGGCGCCGACGTGGTGATCGCCAGCCGCAAACTCGAGGCCTGCCAGGCCACCGCCGCCGAGATCGAGGCCAAGACGGGCCGCGCTGCGATGCCCTACGCGGTACATGTTGGGCGCTGGGATCAGCTCGACGGACTGGTCGACGCGGCCTATCAGCGGTTCGGCCGGGTGGACGTGTTGGTCAACAACGCCGGTATGTCGCCGGTCTACGACAAGCAGACCGACGTCACCGAGAAGATGTTCGACGCCGTGGTGAACCTCAATCTCAAGGGCCCATTTCGGTTGTCGGCGTTGATCGGTGAACGGATGGTGGCCGCAGGCCGGGGCTCCCTCATTAATGTCAGCAGCCACGGCTCGCTACGCCCGCACCCGTCGTTCATCCCCTACGCCGCGTCCAAGGCCGGACTCAACGTCATGACCGAAGCGCTGGCCCAGGCGTTCGGCCCCACGGTGCGGGTCAACACCTTGATGCCCGGGCCGTTCCTTACCGATATCTCCAACGCGTGGGACTTCGGAGAAGCCGACAACCCTTTCGGCGCCGCAGCATTGCAGCGTGCCGGGAATCCACCGGAGATCGTCGGCGCGGCACTGTTTTTGATGTCGGACGCCTCAAGCTTCACCACTGGCTCGATCGTTCGGGTCGACGGCGGCAGTGCCTAACGAAGGAGCAGAGATGGCGTGGGACTTCTCTACTGAACCGGACTTCGAAGCGAAGCTCGACTGGATCCGGGCATTCGTGCGCGACGAGGTGGAGCCGCTGGAGGTGGTGTTTCCCGGCTGCGAGTACCTGCCGCTGACCGAGGAGCGCCGCCGGATCGTCGACCCGCTCAAGGCCCGGGTGCGCGAACAAGGATTGTGGGCACCGCATTTGGGTCCGGAGTTGGGCGGCCAAGGATTCGGGGCGGTCAAATTGACGCTCATCAACGAGATCCTGGGCCGGTCCAGCTGGGCGCCGATCGTGTTCGGCACCCAGGCGCCCGACACCGGCAACGCCGAAATCCTGGCCCGGTTCGGCACACCAGAGCAAAAGGACAGCTACCTGGCCGGGTTGCTGTCGGGGGAGATCTTCTCCTGCTTCTCCATGACGACTGAGCCCCAGGGCGGCGCCGACCCGCGGGTGTTCACCACACGCGCCGTTCGCGACGGCTCCGGAAAAGATGCGCCGTGGGTGATCACCGGGCGTAAGTACTTCTCCTCCAACGCCTCGGTGGCCTCGTTCTTCATCGTGGTGGCCATCACCGACCCGGACGTCCCGGTGCACCGCGGGGCCTCGACGTTCTTGATCCCGGCCGGTACGCCGGGCCTGGTCATCGAAGCCACCCATCACCTGGTGGGGTCGCATCCTCACGAAGCCGGGCATTCGCTGGTTCGCTACGCAGGCGTGCGAGTCCCGGCCGACGCGATCCTGGGCGAGCCGGGTCAAGGCTTCCTGATCCTGCAGAGCCGGCTTGCCGGCGGGCGCCTGCATCACGCCATGCGCTCGATCGGGGTGGCCCAGCGGGCTATCGACATGATGGCCCGCCGCGCCAAAAGCCGTTTCACCCAGGGCAGTTCGTTGGCTGACAAGCAGCTGGTGCAGGCATTCATCGCCGACTCCTACGCCGAGCTGATCCCGTTCCGACTGACGGTGCTGCACGCCGCGTGGCTGATCGACTCCGGCGACGAGAAGGCGGCCCGCGCCGAGATCGGGGTCTGCAAGATCCTGGCGTCGCAGGTGCTCAAGTCGATCGGTTTGCGCGCGATCCAAGTGCACGGTGCGATGGGCCTGACCGAACAGCTGCCGCTGGCCAATGTGCTGCTGGGTGGGGTGGCGCTGGGCCTGGCCGACGGCCCCACCGAGGCGCACAAGGTGAACCTGGCCCGGTTGCTGCTCAAGGACTACGAGGCCGAGGACCCCGAGTGGCCCAGCGAATTCCTGGACAACCGCATCGAGGCCGCGCGCGCCAAGTACGGCGACCGCCTTGACCGGATCCCGGCGGTGCCATGACCGCCCGAGTCGACGCCGCGGTGCACCGCGCGCTCGATGACCGGCAGCGTGAGGCCGTCGCCGAGGTGGAACGGATCCTGGCCGCGGCCGTGACGGTGCTGCAGCGCAGTGCGCCCGACCCGCCCAGGGTGTGCGACATCGTCGCGGAGGCGGGCTCGTCGAACAAGGCGTTCTACCGCTACTTCGCCGGCAAGGACGACGTGATCCTGGCGGTGATGGAGCGCGGTGTCGCGATCGTGGGGTCCTACCTGGAGCATCAACTGGCCAAGGAGCCGACGCCTGCAGCCCAGGTCGAGTGCTGGATCCGGGGCGCTCTGGCGCAGCTTTCCGACCCGCACCTGCTGAGCTTGAGCCGCGCCGCGAGCACCCAGCTGGCGGTCAGTGCCGACCGGCCGCGCACCGACGAGGACATTCTGGCGCCGCTGCGTGATCTGCTCACCGCGCCGATCAGCGCGCTCGGCGGTCAGGACCCCCGCCGGGATGCCGATCTGGTCTTTGGCGCTACCTTGTCGACCATGCGTGGCTACCTCAATGCCGGCCTGCGACCGGAGCGGGCCGATGTGGGTCACCTGGTGTCGTTCTGCCTTCGCGGACTGGGGGCGGCCTGATGCGCGCGATCGTCTGCGAGCAGTACGGCCCGCCGGAAGATCTGGTGCTCCGCGAGCTGCCCGACCCGACGCCCGGGCCGGGCACCCTGGTGGTCCGGGTGCGGGCTGCGGCGGTCAACTTCCCCGACGTGCTGCTGATCGACGGCAAGTATCAGCTGAAGATTCCGACACCGTTCACGCCCGGCAGCGAGCTGGCCGGTGACGTGATCGCCGCCGGTGACGGTGTGCCCTTCACGCCCGGCGACCGGGTGGTCGGCACATCGTTCGTGGGAGGTTTCGCCGAGCAGGCGCTGGTGCCCGCGGCCGCGGCGAGCGCCATTCCCGACGGCATCGACTACGCGGCCGCGGCCGGCTTCGGAGTCACCTACCGCACGGCCTATCACGCACTGCGCTCCGTTGCTCAAGTGGCAGAAGACGATTGGGTGGTGGTGCTGGGCGCTGCCGGCGGTGTCGGGCTGGCCGCCGTCGACCTGGCGGTGGCGATGGGCGCGAAAGTGCTTGCCGCGGCATCCAGCCCGGAGAAGTTGGAGGTGTGCCGCCAGCGCGGTGCGGCCGCGACGGTCGATTACGACCGGGAGGATCTCAAGACGCGGATCCGCGAGATCACCGGTGACGGCGCGCAGGCGGTACTCGACCCGGTCGGCGGTTCCTACGCCGAGCCGGCGCTGCGCAGCCTGGCCCGCGGTGGACGCTTCATCACTTTGGGTTATGCCGCCGGGTCGATTCCGGCGATTCCGCTGAATCTGGTGATGCTCAAGGGCATCACGGTGCAGGGCATGGAGATCCGCACGTTCGCCACTGACTACCCTGAATGCATCGAACGCGATCTGGCCGAACTGCACCAGCTGTTCGCCGAGGGCAAGGTCAGCCCCTACATCGGCGCCCGCTTCCCGCTCGCGCAGACTGCAACCGCACTGCGCTACGTCGCCGACCGCAAAGCGATCGGCAAGGTCATCATCGACGTCTGACCCAGACCAAGGTGTTGAGCGTCGTCACACCGTCGTTGGTGGTCGTCGCCGACAGGGTCAGCCGGTCACCGTCCACGCGTGCCTGCCGCAGCTGCGGCCGCGCCAACAGCTCCGGCAGCATCGACACGCTCACGTCGTGATGCACGGTCGCGGTGTCCTCGTCGACGCGGAATCGGCCACCGTAGGCGATGTAGGCGGGCGACTTCTTGTCAGGCACCGTCGCGTCGGCGCTGCCGGTCAGTTGCGCGGACATATAGCCGTCGGCGGTGTAGAGGATCAGGCCGCGCGGCGTCGTGCCCAACGGGTGTGACACCGCGCCGGTGTCGGCGTCGACCGAATCGAACGACGACAGTTCCCAGCCGCCCAGCAGCGCCTCGCGCAAAGTGCTCATCAGGGCATGATGACGGTTCGTCGCCGAACGCGGCGACGAACACCTCAGTGGTCGGTAGCCTGGCTACATAGTTTGGGAAATCGAAAGAGGCATCGCGATGGCGCGTACGGACAGTGACAGCTGGGACTTGGCCACCAGCGTGGGGGCAACCGCGACCATGGTGGCGGCGCAGCGCGCCCTGGCCACCTCGGGTCCGGACAAGTTGATCAACGACCCCTGGGCGGCTCCGCTGGTGCGCGCGGTGGGCATCGACTTCTTCACCCGGATGGTCGACGGCGACATCCCGGTCGTCGAAGGCGGCGAGTTCGACCCGATCCGGATGGGCCACGGCATGGGCGTGCGGACGCGATTCTTCGACGAGCACTTCCTCTCGGCGACCCGCAGCGGCATCCGCCAGGCGGTGATCTTGGCCTCCGGCCTGGATTCCCGTGCCTACCGGCTGGACTGGCCGGCGGACACCGTGGTCTACGAGGTCGACCTGCCAGAAGTGATCGAGTTCAAGACCACCACGCTGCGCGATCTGGGCGCCGAGCCCACCGCGCAGCGCCGCACCGTCGCCATCGACCTGCGCGACGACTGGCCGAGCGCCTTGCGGGCCGCCGGATTCGACCCGCAGGCGCCGACCGTCTGGAGCGCCGAGGGCCTGTTGATCTATCTGCAGCCCGACGCCCAGGACGCCTTGTTCGACACCATCAAGTCGCTGAGTGCACCGGGCAGCCGGGTGGCGTGTGAGTTCATCAGCGACACGTCGGTCTTCGCCAGCCCGGCGTGGCGTGAACACCGGGAGAAGATGTCGGCGCTGGGGTTCGAAGTGGAGATCGGCGACCTGATCTACCACGGCGAACGCAATCACATCATCGAGTACCTGACCGACGCCGGCTGGACCGTGACAGGCCGGCAAGTCCGTGAGCTTTACACCGAGTGCGGCCTGGAATACGGGGATGACGAATTGGCGATCGCGTTCGACGACATGACCTACTTGAGCGCCGTTCTGCCTGGTCCCGCCGTATGAAAAAGGTCACAACGCGGGGATTGAGCGACGCGGCTTCGCGGTATCAGCGCGACAGTGATGTGGTGCCCCCAGCAGGGCTCGAACCTGCGACCTGCGGATTAAAAGTCCGTAGCTCTACCAACTGAGCTATAGGGGCCGTGCTGGAACAGAATAGCGCCCGCCCGATCGTGCTCCGCTCGGGACCGGTTTGAGGATCCGGGCCACTGTGCCCTAAGCTAGCGAAGCTCCCAACGTGAAACGTTGTGAGTGCCTCGGAGAGATTCGGTTCTGGCCCCCATCGTCTAGTGGCCTAGGACGCCGCCCTTTCACGGCGGTAGCACGGGTTCGAATCCCGTTGGGGGTACTCGCATCGTGGTTACTACGGAGCGAACAGCAAGGCCCTGTGGCGCAGTTGGTTAGCGCGCCGCCCTGTCACGGCGGAGGTC
>CAXYUC010000077.1:0-20222 GCA_964292075.1 uncultured Mycolicibacter sp. | reverse complement strand
CCTCATTCTCGGCTTGGACCCGGGCCGCCAACAAGGGGATGCGAAGGGAGACCGTGCCGTTGACGACGCCGATGGCGTGTGTGCAGCCGTGCATCGCGGCGAACCGGCGCTCGAACTCGGCGACCTCGTCACCATGGCCTGGTGGGACGATTTGTGGCTCAACGAAGGCTTCGCGAGCTGGATGGAGACCAAGGCGAGCGACCATTTCCACCCCGACTGGCAACCGTTGCTCGACCGCGTCGACGGCCTCTGGCCCGCCGCGGGGAAGGGCGGAAATTTGCCTGTGAGGGGAGCCGCCCCCCCCCCCCCGCTGGTGCGCGCACGGTTGCGCAAGTACGCGGGTGGCGTGCTGACGAGCCATGGATGTTGTCCCTTCGCTGTGGTCGGTGAATGCGCTGTTTGTCACGGCCGAGCCGAACGACGCCGGGCGGCGAACAGTGGTCCCGCGTGCCAGGTGCACAGTGCCCCCTCGGAGTCGTCGTCTCAGGTGTAGGCCAGTACAGCTGAGAGTCATCAACATCTCCATGGCATCTTCTTAATTCGCTTCGGAGGCAAGTCCGTTCGCAACTGGTGGACGGTGTCATTAGCCCAGATCAGAGCGTAGTCAGTGATCAAAGAGCAAACGCCATACGCGGCGCCACTAGTTCAAAAAGAAATGGCTGCCTCAGCGCTTCTGAAACGTGTTCCATGCACCACGATTAGTTAGCTATTATCAATCGATTATCTTGACAATCAAGTGATTACGCGATTGATCTGGTTTGCTGGACTGGCGAGACCTGCCAACAGCTGTTGCCGGGACCTTCCGGGGGTCACCTCTTCACCACGCCTAAGAACGGCGACAACGGCTGATCGCAACGGAAGGATTCGAACCTGGCCGAAGGAGCGAGCGCTTCTCCTAGCCCCGCCACAAGGCGCTATTCGGCGCCAAGGGCGGCAATCAACGTGAGCCCGGGAACTCCGCTCAAACAGCCCATCGCATCCGGCCGGACAACCGTGGCGCTCAGCCTTCGCGGTTTGTGGTACCGGCAGGCACTTCTACCGGATCACTGCTGAGCGACAACGCAATCCGTCGCGTCAGAAGTTGATCATGTGGCCGGTCAGGCCGTGGAAGCATTCCTGCAGCGCCTCGGACATCGTCGGGTGGGTGTGCACATTGCGGGCCAATTCATTCGCGGTCAGGTCCCACTTCTGCGCCAGCGTCAGCTCCGGCAGCAGCTCGGAGACGTCGTGGCCCACCAGGTGGCCGCCGAGGAGTTCGCCGTAGCGGGCGTCGGCGATCAGCTTCACGAACCCGCTCGGATCGCCCACCCCGTGCGCTTTGCCGTTGGCGGTGAACGGGAACTTCACCACCTTGATGTCATGGCCCTCGGCGCGAGCCTGCTCCTCGGTGAGCCCGAAGCTGGCCACCTGCGGCTGGCAGAAGGTGGCCCGCGGCATCATCCGGTAGTCGCCCAGGGCCATGGTCTCGGCCCCGCCGATGGTCTCCGCCGCCACCACGGCCTGCGCCTCGGCGACGTGGGCGAGCTGCAGCAGGCCGGTGACATCGCCGATGGCGTAGATGTGCGGCACCGAGGTCTGCAGGTACTCACCGACACCGATGGCACGGCGCTCGGTCAGCGCGACGCCCGCCGCCTCCAGGCCGTAGCCGTCGACGTTGGGCGCAAAACCGATGGCCTGCAACACTTTTTCAGCCTGCAGCGTCTCGGTCGCACCGTCCTTGCTCACCACGACCGATACCGTCGACCCGTCGTCGGTGATGCTTTCCACCTTGGTTCCGGTGCGGATCTTGACACCCAGTTTCTTGAACTGCTTCTCGATCTCCTTGGAGACCTCGGCGTCCTCGTTGGGCAGTGCCCGCGGCAGGAACTCCACCACGGTCACGTCGACGCCGTAGTTGGCCAGCACGTAGGAGAACTCCATGCCGATGGCCCCGGCGCCGGCGATGATGATCGATTTCGGCAGCTCCCGGCTCAGGATCAGCTGCTCGTAGGTGACGACGTTGGCGCTCAGCGTGGTGCCGGGCACCAGCCGGGTGCTGGACCCGGTGGCGATGATCGCATTGTCGAAGGTGACGGTCTCGGTTCCACCCTCGTTGAGTTCGACTGTCAGCGTGTGGGCGTCGGTGAACCGCCCGTAGCCGTTGATCTCGGTGATCTTGTTCTTCTTCATCAGGAAGTGCACCCCGGCCACCCGGCCCTCGGCGACCTTGCGGCTACGGTCGAACGCGACGCCGTAGTCGAAGGTGGCCTGCCCGCTGATCCCGAACATGTCGGCCTCGCGCGAAAAGATGTGCGCCAGTTCAGCGTTGCGCAGCAACGCTTTCGAGGGGATGCAGCCGACGTTCAGACAGACCCCGCCCCAATACTTCGGTTCGACGATGGCGGTGTTCAAGCCCAGCTGGGCGGCACGAATGGCCGCGACGTAACCGCCAGGGCCGGCTCCGAGGACTACGACGTCATAGTGGGTCACCCGCCCACCCTATCGGGCCGGGCCGGCCCTGGGGCAGCGGCGGTGGGCAGGTCGAACAGCGTGCCGATCCTAGGGAGTGTTTCAGCGCTACACTGAAACACATGACATCGAAGAACATCACGCTGACCATGCCGGCGGAGCTGGTTCGCCGCGCCAAGGTGTTGGCGGCTCAGCGCGACATGTCGGTGTCAAGCCTGGTTGCACGGTTGCTTGAGCAACTTGTCGGTGAGGTGCGCGACTATGACGAAGTGGCTGACCTCGAACGCCGGATGATGAACGGTGATGCTGGCCTTCAGATAGGGCCGATCACCTGGTCGCGGGACGACCTTCACCAGCGCTGACATGGAGTTTGTCGACACGAACGTCTTGCTCTACGCCTATGACGCGAGCGCCGGTGAACGGCATGAGGCAGCCCGCGCGTTGGTTGATCGGCTGTGGCGTGACCACTGCGGTGCCCTGAGCATCCAGGTCCTGCAGGAGTTCTATGTCAACGTGACACGCAAGGTGGCCAAGCCGATCGGCCCCGAGTCCGCAGCTGAACGGTTGAAGAGCCTGTCCCGATGGCGGGTCCACTCCCCGCTGCCCGACGACGTCGTCGCCGCGGCGATCTGGTCGACTCGGCACCAGCTCTCCTTCTGGGACGCGATGATTGTGCGCAGTGCCGCCGAATTACGGTGCCACACTTTGTGGACTGAAGATCTCAACGACGGGCAGGTGATCGAGGGCGTTCGGCTGGCCAATCCGTTCAGTACGGGATGAGTCACGTCATCGATTGGGCTCGGATCATGTGGTGTTGCGCCCGGCTCACCGCGACAACTGCCAGACACCCTTTGCAGGTGTGCTGGCCGTGAGTGGGAATCTGGCGACGCACACGCTGAGTTCACGTCGTCAGATTCCCATTGGGCACCCGCGCGGTCTGGGCATCATCGCCTGGTCCGCTGACCTCAGTACGGGATGATTCCGGCGACGCAGCGGCTCACATGCTGGCAGTAGTAGTGCCCGTACAGCGGCGCAGCGGCGACCGCGGCGGCGAACACCGCCGACATCAAGGCAATTGCCACCGCCGACAGCAGCGGCTTCTCCCCCACCATCGCCACGATCAGGCCAGCGACCACACACACCGCGGCATAGACCAGCAGCACGAAGACCGCCGGTGTCTTGTCGGCCAGGCTGTACCACCAGGAGAACAGTCCCAGGCCGATCCCGGCTGCCGGAACCCACACCGCCAGCAGCACTAGCGCCAGCTGCCACCACTTCAGGAATTGGTATTGGCCGGTGAGGACCACCGGTTTGGGTGGTTTTGCCGGCGGCAGCGCGGACGCCGGCGTGGGGCTTTCCGGGTCGGGCGACGGAATCGGCTCGTCACCGGTGTTCGGTTCGTCCAACGGCTCGGCCGACCCGGGCAGCGGTACCGGGTGCGGCCCGGTGTCGAAGATCGGAGCCATATGCGGCTCGGTCATGGGCAGTGACCCGGTGTCGGCGGTCTCAGACACCCGACACCACCTGAATCGCCGCCAGCGCGCCGAACCACCCGACCGCCATCGCGAGCAGAAACGCACCCAGGGTGGTTACCCACCGACGCGAGGAGGCGAACACCAGCACCAGGCCCGCGACGCTGGGCGCGCCGAGCACCAGCGTGATCGCGACGTCCGGGCGCAGCGGCGCGGTGATGACCAGACTCAAGCCGATCCCGGCCAAGATGCCGACCGCTACCCCGACCAGCATGGCGCTGCTCAAAACCCAGGGGCGCGGCAGCGGGATCACACCACCAGATTTTACGGTGTTCGCGCCGGTCAGCGTGGTAGCGACCCGGTGATCACCGGGACCGTTTTCAGCAGCGTGTTCTCGTCGTCGGTGAAGGCCCGGCTGCGCGTCAGGAACCGCATGCCCTCGGGTGCCTCCAGGCTGAACCCCGCCCCGCGGCCGGGCACCACGTCGATGATCAGCTGGGTGTGTTTCCAGGCCGCGAACTGCGGCCCGGAGATCCACACCGGCACTCCCGGATCGACCATCCCCAGCAGCACGTCATGGTCACCGATGATGAAGTCGCCGTCGGGGTAGCACATCGGTGCCGAGCCGTCGCAGCAGCCGCCGGACTGGTGGAACATCACCGGACCGTGGCGCACCACCAGCCGCGCCACCAGTTCGGTGGCCGCGTCGGTGATCAGCACCCGGTCCGGTGCGTCCATCAGAACAGACCGTTCGCCGACTGGGAGTAGGACACCAGCAAGTTCTTGGTCTGCTGGTAGTGGTCGAGGACCATCTTGTGGTTCTCCCGGCCGATCCCGGACTGCTTGTAGCCGCCGAACGCCGCGTGCGCAGGATACGCGTGGTAGCAGTTGACCCACACCCGCCCGGCCTGGATGTCGCGGCCGGCCCGGTAAGCGGTGTTGCCGTCGCGGCTCCACACCCCGGCGGCCAGCCCATAGATGGTGTCGTTGGCGATGGCGATCGCGTCGTCGTAGTCGGTGAACGACGTCACCGACACCACCGGGCCGAAGATCTCCTCCTGGAAAACGCGCATCTTGTTGTGGCCGGCGAAGATCGTCGGCTGTACGTAGTAGCCGCCGGACAGCTCACCGCCCAGCTCGGCACGTTCGCCGCCGGTGACGGTGGTGGCACCCTCCTCTTTGCCGATCGCGATGTAGGACAGGATCTTCTCCAGCTGGTCGTTGGAGGCCTGCGCTCCGATCATCGTGGTGATGTCGAGCGGGTCGCCCTGGCGGATCGCCTTGGTGCGGATGGCGGCCAGCTCCAAGAACTCGTCGTAGATGGGGGCCTGCACCAGCGACCGCGACGGGCAGGTACACACCTCGCCCTGGTTGAGGGCGAACCCGGCGAACCCTTCCAGCGCCTTGTCCTGGAAGTCGTCATTGGCCGCCAGCACATCGGAGAAGAAGATGTTGGGGCTCTTACCGCCCAGCTCCAGGGTGACCGGAATGATGTTCTGGCTGGCGTACTGCATGATCAGCCGACCGGTGGTGGTCTCGCCGGTGAAGCCGATCTTGGCGATCCGGTTGCTCGACGCCAGCGGCTTGCCGGCCTCCACGCCGAATCCGTTGACCACGTTGACGACTCCCGGCGGCAGCAGGTCGCCGATCAGGCTCATCAGGAACAGGATCGAGGCGGGGGTCTGTTCGGCCGGCTTGAGCACCACTGCATTGCCGGCGGCTAGGGCGGGCGCCAGCTTCCAGGCGGCCATCAACAGCGGGAAGTTCCACGGGATGATCTGCCCGACCACACCCAGCGGCTCGTGGAAGTGGTAGGCGACGGTGTCGTTGTCGAGCTGGCTCAGCGCACCCTCCTGGGTGCGGATCGCCGCGGCGAAGTAGCGGAAGTGATCGGCGGCCAGTGGGATGTCGGCGGCCAGCGTCTCGCGGACCGGTTTGCCGTTGTCCCAGACTTCGGCGACCGCCAGCTGCTCGCGGTGTTGATCGATCCGGTCGGCGATCTTGGTCAGGACGTCCGCCCGTTCGGCCGGGGACGCCTTGCCCCACGCCGGGGCGGCGGCGTGCGCGGCGTCGAGCGCCAGGTCGATGTCGGCCGCCGTGGAGCGGGGGATCTCGCAGAACGGCTGACCGGTGACCGGTGTGGTGTTCTCGAAGTACTCACCGCCGCCCCGCCCCACCCACTGCCCGCCGATGAAGTTCCCGTAGCGGGCCTCGTAGCTCATCAGCGCGCCTGGGGAACCCGGACGTGCGAAAACGGTCATCGATGCTGCTCCTTAGCCGTGGGTGTTACTCAACTCACAGTACCGTCGCGGTCACAATGACTTCCATGCCTGCCGAACAGTTCGAGGACCCCTACCTGTGGCTGGAAGACGTCACCGGCGACGACGCACTGGACTGGGTGCGCGCGCACAACGATCCGACCGTCGAGGAGTTCGCCGGCGATGACTTCGAAGCGATGCGCGCCACCGCACGCGAGGTACTCGACACCGACGCCCGTATCCCCTACGTGCGACGTCGTGGCGAGTACCTCTACAACTTCTGGCGTGACGCCACCAACCCGCGCGGGTTGTGGCGGCGCACCACCTTGGACAGCTACCGCACCGACAGCCCGGAGTGGGACGTCGTCATCGACTTGGACGAGCTGGCCCGCGCCGACGACGAGAACTGGGTCTGGGGTGGCGCCAATGTAATCGAACCCCACCACACCCGGGCCCTGATCTCGCTATCCCGCGGCGGGTCGGACGCCGTAGTGGTACGTGAATTCGACATGGCAACACGGGAATTCGTCGGACCAGACGGCCAAGGATTCGAGCTCCCCGAGGCCAAGACGCGGATCGGCTGGGAAGACGACGACACCGTCTTGGTGGGCACCGACTTCGGCCCCGACTCGCTGACCGACTCCGGGTACCCCCGGATGGTGAAGCGATGGCGCCGCGGCCAGGATCTGGCGCAGGCGGAGACGGTGTTCACCGGGTCGGCCACCGATGTGGTGGTCGCCGCGGGTCGCGATCGCACTCCGGGATTCGAACGAACCATGGTGTCGCGGGCGATCGACTTCTTCAACGACGAAGTCTACGAATTGCGCGACGGCGAGCTGATCCGCATCGACGCGCCTACCGATGCCTCGGTGTCGGTACATCGGCAGTGGCTGCTGATCGATCTGCGCACCGACTGGGACACCGGAACCGCGTCGTATCGGGCCGGCTCGTTGTTGGCCGCTGACTACGACGAATTCCTTGCCGGCACAGCGCAGTGCAGCGTCGTCTTCGAACCGGACGCCCACACCGCGCTGCATCACTACGCGTGGACCCGCGATCGCCTGATCCTGGTCACGCTGCACGACGTGGCCAGCCGAGTGGAAGTGGTCCGGCCCGGCGACTGGCAGCGGCGGCCCGTCGCTGAGGTTCCGGCCAATACCAACACCGTGATCGCGGCCGCTGACGACACTGGCGACGAAATCTTCTTGGACTCAAGCGGATTCAACCGTCCGTCACGGCTGTTGCGCGGCGCCGTGGATGGGACGCTGACCGAGATCAAGTCGGCTCCCGCGTTTTTCGATGCCGACGGCCTGCAGATCAGCCAATACTTCGCCACCTCAAAAGACGGCACCGCGATCCCATACTTCGTGGTGCGCCCGGCAAACGCCACCGGCGCGACACTGCTCGGCGGCTACGGCGGATTCGAGGTGGCGCGCACCCCGGGTTACGACGGCGTGCTGGGCCGGCTGTGGCTGGAGCGCGGGGGCACCTACGTGCTGGCCAACATCCGGGGCGGCGGCGAGTACGGGCCGGGCTGGCACACTCAGGCGATGCGCGCCGGCCGGCATTTGGTGGCCGAGGATTTCGCTGCGGTGGCAACCGATCTGGTAGATCGCGGCATCACTCGCGTCGAGCAGCTCGGTGCCGTCGGCGGCAGCAACGGCGGGTTGTTGATGGGCATCATGCTTACCGCCTACCCGCACCTGTTCGGCGCATTGGTGTGCCAGGTGCCGCTGCTGGACATGCGCCGCTACCATCTGCTGCTCGCCGGCGCCTCCTGGGTGGCCGAGTACGGCGACCCGGACGATCCCGACGAGTGGGAGTTCATCAGTAAATACTCGCCGTACCAGAACATTTCCGCCGATACCGCCTACCCGCCGGTGCTCATCACCACCTCCACCCGAGACGACCGGGTGCATCCGGGGCATGCCCGCAAGATGACCGCGGCACTGCAGGACGCCGGGCATCGGGTCTGGTACTACGAGAACATCGAGGGCGGACACGGCGGTGCGGCCGACAACGCCCAGGCCGCGTTCAAGTCAGCGCTGAGCTTTTCGTTCCTGTGGCGGATGCTGGGCAACCACGCCGGACGCTAACCGCTGGCCAGCCGGTGACGGCGCTGGTGTCCTACACCACGAGGTCCCCGACATCGGCCGGCCAGCCCGCCCCTCACTCGGCGCAATTCCATCCGAATGAAGTGAGTCGCCAGATCGTCGCAGCAGTGCACACCGTGCGGTATCGACCGTTCGGTCGACACTCAGGACTTGCGCAGGCCGCCCGCCAGCGCGATTCCCACCCCGACCAGCACCAACACCGCACCGGCCGCCAGGGTCAGATTGAGCCAAAGGTGCAGGCTCCCTTCGGCCACATCGGCGAGGGCATCGGTGATCCGGCGAATGTCGCCGGTCGCCTGGCTGAGCACTTGATCGAGGAGGCGCCGCGCCACTTCGACTCCCGACCAGCCGACCGCGCCCACCAGCAGCGCCGAAACACCCAGGCTCGCCAAGGCCCTGCCACGGTGCCGTGCCGCGATCAGCGTCAGGATCGCGCACAGTCCGGCCATTGCGCCCAGCACGACGGTGAGCAACGGCCCCCACACCGCGAGCCGGTGCAGCCCACCGGGACGCATGACCTCGGTGGACGTCGACGTCAGTGGCACCGTCAACGACGCCGGCAGGGTGATGGGGTAGTCGGACAACAGCTGCGTAAACGCGTCGTCACGCAACATCGGTATCACGTCGATCTCCCAGGGTCCGGGATCGCCGACGTTGAGGAGCCACGCGTGCCCGTCCCGGTTGACCCGAACGAACTGCGCCGGAAAGGACGGCCCGGAGGTGAATTGGCGGGCCGCCTGTCGTACCTCCGACGGGTCGATGCCGAAGCCACTTCCCCGGATCAGCTGCACCGTCTGAGCACTGAGTTCAGCCGCCACCGCATCCTGCAGGGCCGGTTGAGCCGCGGCACGGGCCGCCAACCGCGCGTAGCCGTCGGCGTCGATGAGGTTGTACTGCGCCCATGCCGTCGGCAGCGCCACCGCAAGGCTTGCGGTGGCCAGCAGCCAGAACAGCGTCGCGGTGAAGACGCGCACTATTTCGCGGTGCGGCGCGGTCGCGCCAACGCCAGCTTGGTGATCAGCCGGTTGCTTCGGGCCAGCGTCTTCAGCGAGTTGTGGTAGAAGTTCCCGCCCGCACCGACGTTGGTGCGCGGCGCGACGACAGTCTCCTGCCGACAGAACTTGCGGATGCCGTCCACACCGCCGAAGCGCGCTCCGATGCCCGAGGTCTTCCAGCCGCCCATCGGCGCCGTCGTGCACATCAGGTTGGAGATCACGTCGTTGACGTTCACCGCTCCGCAGTCCAACTGCAGGGCAATGTCTTTGGCCCGCGCAACGTCACGGGAGAACACCGAGGCGCTCAATCCGTAGACGCTGTCGTTGGCGAGTCGAATCGCCTCGTCGACGCTGGCGACCTTCATGATCGGCAGGGTCGGGCCGAAGGTCTCCTCGGTCATGCAGGCCATCGAGTGGTCGACGTCCACCAGCACGGTGGGCGGGTAGAAGCTGCCCGGACCGCCTGCGCGTTCACCGCCGGTCAGCGCGCGCGCCCCGGCGGCCACTGCGTCCTTGACGTGCCGCTCGGTGATGGAGAGTTGCTGGTCGCTGATCAGGGCGCCGAAGTGCTTGCCTTCGCCGGTGCCCATCTGCAGCGCCTCGACGTCGCGGACGACCGCGGCGACGAACTTGTCGTAGACGGGTTCCAGTACGTACACCCGCTCGACCGACACGCAGGTCTGCCCGGCGTTGAACATCGCGCCCCACACCGCGGCGTGCGCGGCCAGGTCGATGTCGGCGTCCTCGCACACGATCATCGGGTCTTTGCCGCCGAGTTCGAGGCTGACCGGCACCAGCCGGCTTGCGGCCCGCTCGGCGACCTTGCGCCCGGTGGCGGTGGAGCCGGTGAACTGCACGTAGTCGGAGTTGTCGATCACCGCTTCGGCCACCTCGCGCGCACCCTGCACCACCGCGAGCACGTCCGGGGCGCCGGAGGCCAGCCAGCCCTGACGAAGGACTTCGGCGGTGAGCGGGGTCTGCTCGGACGGCTTGAGCAGCACCGCGCAGCCGGCCGCCAACGCGCCGATGGCATCCATCAAGGCGTTGGCCACCGGGTAGTTCCACGGCGCGATCACGCCGACCACCGGCCGCGGCCGGTAATGGATGGCGATCTTCTTGATGCTCATCACCGGCAGCGACGCGGGCCGGGACTCCGGGGCCACCGCCTTGTCCATCACCTTGATCACGTACGACAGGATCATGATCAGCAGCGGCACCTCTTGCGCGGCGTCGGTGCTGGACTTGCCGGTCTCGGCGATCAGCAGCTTCTCGATCTCATCCCGGTGCTCGCCCAGCCACAACGCGAAACGGGCCAGGGCCTTGGCCCGGCCCTTGGCGCCGCGGCGCTCCCACTCCCGCTGCGCGGTGCGCAGTCCGGCCGCAATCTTTTCGACGTCAGCAGGGTCGGTCCACTGGACCTCGCCGGCAGTCTCCCCGGTGGCGGGGCTGAACACGGTTCCGGTGCCGGTGAAGGCGGCAACTGAGTTGGTGGCGGTCATGGCGCCATGCTAGTCCGAGCTGTGACCCGGATCGCACCGGGCCTCGACACGTGTCAAGTCTGGGGGGAGCCCTAGCTTTTTAAGCCCCGCAGGTACGCGGCCTGCCCCAGATGCTGGGCGCAGTCATCGATGATGCTGACCAGCCGGACCCCCGCCGTCACCGGCGGATCCCAATGGGTGTCGACGACTCGAGCCAGCTCGTCGGCGGTGACGCCGTCGAGGTAGCGCAGCGTCAACTGATGCACGGCGCGGTAATAGCCCGCCAGCAGGCCCGCCGGCGCACGAACCTTGGCGACCTCGGCGGGGCTGTGGCCATACCCACTGTCATCCCGCGGCAGGTCCAGGCCGAACCGATCCACCCAGCCGTCGCGAGTCCACACCTGTTCGACGTCGGCGACCTGGGCGATCTGAATGTCCTGCACCCGCGCGCTGTGCCAGAGCAGCCACGCGATGCTGTTGGCCTGGGCCGTCGGCCGATAGTCGGCCACCTCATCGGTGAGTCCGTCGGTGAGTTCGTCGGCGTGCTCGATCAGCCGGGTGAATGCGTCGCGGAGCAGGGCCTGCAAAGCGGCGGTTGTGTCGTTCTCCGTCATACCGCCCGACGCTACGCCTGGTGGCAGACCGCCTCGACGTTGTTGCCGTCCGGGTCTCGGACGAAGGCGCCGAAGTAGCCGGGGTGGTACTCGGGCCACAGCCGCGGCGCGTGCAGAGACTCGGCACCCAATCTCACTGCGGTGTCGTAGAACGCCTGCACCTGCTCGGGGTCAGCGGCGCTGAACGCGACGTGGACCTCGCGGTTGGGCCCCGAGGCGTCACCCGCGCCGGCGTCGGCAATCCAGAACGTCGGTTTTCCGTCACGTCCGTAGCCGACAGCCACACCGACGTCCAGTTGCCGCGTGTAGCCCAAGACATCGAGTACCGCGTCGTAAAACTTCTGTGATTTGGCGTAGTCGATGCAGTTGATACCCACATGGTCGATCACGAATACATCCTGGCACGAGGAACCGCCGGGTCGTAGATTGACTAGATGAGCCTCGACGTCGTGGTCCGCAACGGCACGATTGTCGACGGACTGGGCGGGCAACCCTACGTCGGCGACGTTGCGGTCCGCGACGGTGTCATCACTGAGATCGGCGAGATATCCGACGATTCCCACCACGTCATCGACGCGACCGGACTGCTGGTCACACCGGGATTCGTCGACCTGCACACGCACTACGACGGACAGTCTATCTGGTCGGATCGGCTCAATCCCTCTTCGGCGCATGGCGTGACGACCGCTCTGATGGGCAACTGCGGAGTGGGTTTCGCGCCGTGCCGGATCGACGACCACGACGTGCTGGTGGACCTGATGGCCGGCGTCGAGGACATTCCCGGCGTGGTGATGACCGACGGGTTGCCGTGGACCTGGGAGACCTTTCCGCAGTTCATGGATGCCGTTGACCAGCGCCCGCGCGATATCGATGTCGCGGCGTTCCTACCCCATTCACCGCTTCGCGTTTACGTGATGGGCCAGCGCGGGGTCGACCGCGAACCGGCTACACCTGCAGATCTGGCACAGATGCGCCGACTGGCCCAAGAGGCCGCCGAGGCTGGCGCACTGGGGTTCTCATCCTCACGGTTGATGACCCACCGCACCAAGACCGGAACCCAGATTCCCAGCTACAACGCCTCCTACGCCGAGATCCTCGCGATCAGCCGCGGCCTGGCCGACGGCGGGGGCGGGCTGATCCAGTTCGTCCCGGATCTACCCGAAGGCACCTACCAGCCGGTCCTGCAACAAGTTTTCGACGCGGCTACCGAAGCAGGACTGCCCGTCACATTCAGCTTGCTGATCGGCAATGCCGGTGCACGACTCTGGCGTGACGCGATGGCCATGGTGGAGAAGGCCAACGGCTCCGGAGCCGCGATCACCGCGCAGATCTTTCCCCGCCCGATCGGACTGATGATCGGGCTGGACCTGAGCATCCACCCATTCGTGCTGTACCCGAGCTACCAGAAGATCGCTTGCCTGCCGCTGACGGAACGGGTCGCCGAGATGCGCAAACCGGATGTGCGGCAACAGATTCTGTCCGACAGCCCGACGATCATCCCTACCAACCCACTCGCATATCTGGCCCAGTCCTGGGAGTGGACTTTCCCGCTCGGCGATGACCCCGACTACGAACCAGAACGATCGAAAAGCATTGCGGCACGCGCTAAAGCACGCGGCGTCTCCCCCGCGGAGGAGGTATATGACCGGCTGCTCGACGACGGCGGGCACGCGATCCTGCTCGATGCACTGGCAAATTTCGAGAATAATTCACTGGACACCGTCAGCGCTCTGATGCGCCGCGACGACGTCGTGCTGGGCTTGGGCGACGGTGGTGCGCACTACGGAATGATCTGCGACTCCAGCTTTCCCACCTATGTGCTGACCCATTGGGCCCGAGACCGCGCATCCGGACGGCTCAGCATCGAGGCGGCAATCCGCGAACTGACGTCCATCCCGGCCCGGATCGCCGGCCTCGACGATCGGGGTCGCATCGCGGTGGGCTACAAGGCCGATCTCAACGTCATCGACCACCAGAACCTGCGGCTGCACAAGCCGGTGGTCACCTATGACCTCCCCGCCGGTGGACGCCGGTTGGATCAGACCGCCGACGGCTACGTCGCGACCATCGTCTCCGGCGAGATCATCGCCGAGAACGGCAAGCCCACCACGGCCCGGCCCGGCAGGCTGGTGCGCGGCCGTCAGCCCGCGCCGTCTTGAGCGTCCGCCGGGCTCACCGGCGTACCGTTTGAAGGTGTGACTGAGCCCGCAGAGCCCAAATACACCCACGGCCACCACGAATCGGTGTTGCGCGCCCACCGCACCCGCACGGCCGAGAACTCCGCGCCGTATCTGTTGGCGTCGCTTTCGCCAGGCTTGCAGTTGCTGGACGTCGGCTGCGGCCCGGGGACCATCACGGCAGATCTGGCCGCCCTCGTCGCCCCGGGCCGGGTGACCGCCATCGAGCCGGTCCCGGAGGCACTGGATCTGGCCCGCGCGTACGCCCAAGAGCGGGGACAGCACAACATCGACTTCGTAGTGGCCGACGTGCACGCTTTGCAGTTCCCCGACAACAGTTTTGACGTCGTGCATGCCCATCAGGTGCTACAGCACGTCGCCGACCCCGTGACCGCACTGAGCGAAATGCGCCGAGTGTGCAAGCCCGGCGGGGTGGTGGCCGCGCGCGACAGCGACTACGAGGCCTTCACCTGGTATCCGCCGTCGGCGGAGTTGGACGACTGGCTGCGCCTCTACCGCGACGCGGCGCGAGCCAACGGCGGCGAACCCGACGCGGGCCGGCATCTGCTGGCCTGGGCGCACGCGGCCGGGTTCACCGACATCACCCCGACGACCAGCGCGACGTGTTACGCCACACCCGTCGACCGGGAGCACTGGGGCGGCATGTGGGCCGACCGGATCCTGCAATCGGCCATTGCCGAACAACTGCTCGACAGTGGTACCGCCGATCAGGCGAAGCTGCAGGCGATTTCACTGGCCTGGCAGCAGTGGGCCAATCACCCAGACGGCTGGTTGGCGATCTTGCACAGTCAGATACTGTGCCGGGTGTGACGGTTTAGATCAACCGTTTAGGCGGGGTGGAGCGGGCGACCAGTTCGCCGTCGCTGGTCACCGCATCACCCAGGACCTGATCGATGCGGGCCAGCAGTTCGTCGGGGATCCGCACGCCGGCGGCCTTGACGTTCTCCGTCACCTGTTCCGGACGTGACGCCCCGACCAGAGCGGCGGCGACGTTGTCGTTCTGCAGCACCCAGGCAATCGCCAATTGTGCCGTCGTCAGACTCAACTCGTCGGCGATCGGCTGCAACTGTTGCACTCGGGTCAGCACATCGTCGGTCATGAACCGTTTGATGAAGTTCGCTCCGCCCTTCTCGTCGGTGGCGCGGGAGCCGGCCGGCGGCGGCTGGCCCGGCAGGTACTTACCGGACAGCACGCCCTGGGCCATCGGCGACCAAACGATCTGACTCAGGCCGAGTTCTCGGCAGACCGGAACCACTTCCGGCTCGATCACCCGCCACAGCATCGAGTACTGCGGCTGACTGGAGATCAGCGAAACGCCCAATTGCCGGGCCAGCCCATGCGCGTTGCGGATCTGGTCGGGGGTCCATTCGCTGACACCGATGTAGAGCGCCTTGCCCGCCCGGACGATGTCGGCGAAGGCCTGCATGGTCTCCTCCAGCGGGGTGAAGGAGTCATAGCGGTGCGCTTGGTACAGGTCGACGTAGTCGGTTCCCAGCCGGCGCAGCGAGGAGTCGATGGCCTCCATCATGTGCTTGCGGGACAAGCCGGTGTCGTTGCGGCCCAACGGGGCCGGCCCGATCGGCCAGTAGACCTTGGTGAAGATCTCCAGCGATTCACGCCGCCGTCCCTTCAGCGCGGCGCCCAGTACCTCCTCGGCGCGCCCGTTCGCGTAGACATCGGCGGTGTCGAAGGTGGTGATGCCGGCATCGAGCGCGGCGTGCACGCACGCGGTGGCGACGTCGTTCTCGACCTGCGATCCGTGGGTGAGCCAGTTGCCGTAGGTGATCTCGGAGATCTGCAGGCCGGAGTTGCCCAGGTAGCGAAATTCCATAGCCACATCATGGCTGAGATCGCGGCCCGCCGTCTTGAATCAGGCCGATGACGCCGATGCTTGATCGAATTGCCTGACCATCGAGGATAATTCGGCTCTGGTGGCGACACCGGCCTTGACCGTCGCCCGGTAGACATGGCCTTCGACCGTGCGCACCGACAACGACATCGCCTCAGCGATGTCGCGGTTCGACAGGCCTTGGGCCACCAACAGGGCGATCTCGCGCTCCCGTTCGGTGAGCGGCAGGGTCACCTTGGCTGCCGCCAGCGCCGGACTGGTGGCACCGCCACATTGCTGGGCGAGTTGGTGAGCCCGGGCGCAGGCCGACAGTGCGCTGCCGCGCAGGCCAGCCTGCCGATAACTCGCCGCGGCCTGCGCGGCGGCGTCAGCCCCGGCCAGCACATCGCCCATCGCTTCGAAATCCAGCGACGCCGCCTCCAGGCCGCTGGTGTCACCGTCGGCGAGCGCCCGCGCGTAACGGGCCGCCACCGGCGCCCGAGGCCCTTCGACGATGCCCGCCAATTCACCCAGCCGGTCGACGCCCCCGGGGTCGCCCAACTGCGCGGCCGTCTGCAGGCACGTCACCTCGCGAGCGAACTGACCATGACTGCGAGCGAATTCCGCTGCATCAGAAGCACTCTGGCGGGCCTCACCGGCCCGTCCGCGCACCGCCGCCACCCACGCAGACGCCAGCAGATAGCCGGACTCGACATAGCTGTAGGCCGGGTGCCTGCTGTCGCGGGTAGCCCGCAACGCCGCGACGGCGGCGTCGACCTGCCCACTGCGCGCCAGCGCTTCGGTGTGCAGGATCTTGAAGCGGTAGAAGATACCGCTGATCTCGCCGTAGCTGCCGATGCCGGCGTGGGCCGCGCCAAGGCGGCGCAGCGCGGGGGGCAGATCGCCGCCGCCGAGCGCGGTCATGCCCAGCACCGCGGTCGCCATCGCAGCGACCAGACCAGGCAGCTCTGCGCAGAGCCGATACCGGGCCTCGGCGACCATCCTGGCGTCCTCGAGGTAGCCGGCGGCGAGCAGCGCGTAGGCGTGGAATTCGGCTAGCCCGCTGCCCTGGAAACTGTCCTGCGGCGATTCGGCGATCACCGCGTACCCGGCTTCGGCCTGCTGCGCGGCCCGACTCGTCCGGCCCAGGTCACCCAGCGCAATGACGTCCGCGCACCGGCCCAGGGTCTGGCCGAAGGGGTCGAGCTGGCCGAGGTCGACCCCGGCCAGCGCGTCGATGGTTTCAGCTGGCCGGCCGGCCAACACCAGCTGCACGGCACGAAATGTGCGCAGCGCCGCATCGTCGTTGCCGCGCAGCGCCTGCTCGGTGACTTCCCAGGCCTGTTCGGGACGTTGCAGCACCCACAGCAGGTTCGCGGCGCGCAGGATCACCGGAGTGACGAATCCCGCCGCGGGCAGCGCCGGTGCATCGATAGTGCGCAGTATCTCCTCGGTCTCCGCGCCCTGCTCGCGCATGAACAGCACGTAGGCGAGCAGTAATTTGGCCACCGGGCCGCCGCCGGCGTCAGCGGCGGCGCGGGCGAACCGCTCGGCCAAAACGAGGTCAAGTCGCGAGCGCGCGACGTTGGCGGCACGCGATAGCACCGCGATGTCGGCCGGCAGATCCGATTCCAACCACAACAGACCTAGCCGAATCGGATCCACCCGGGCCGGCTCGCGCGCCATGGCGGTCGCTACGTCGCCGCACAAGCGGCGCAGCCGCAGCGGGCCGCATTGCTGCAGTCGGATCTCCCCGTACAGCGGGTGGCCCACATACACCACCTCGGCGCTCGACGACACCCGAATCAGCCCGCGCTCCTCGGCCATCTCGACAGCCCTCGCGCTGGCCAGCACCATCAGGCAAGACCGGTCGATGGGCTCAGCGACCGCCACCAAGTCGACGACTTCGCGGACATCATCGGGAACCGCACCGATCTGGGATTCGACCAGCTCGACCAAGGTCGGCGACATCGACAATCCGGCCGTCCAGCGCCATTGCCCGGCCTCGCACACCAGCCGACCCGCCGCGCGTTCCTGTTCGACGAGATGGCGCAGGTAGAGCGCGTTTCCGCGGGTCAGTTTCCACATCCGCGTCAGGCAGTCCGGGCTCACCGCACCGAGCGCCGCGGCCAGCAGCTCCTCGGATTCCGCGCGTGACAGCGGCTGCAATTCGAGCCGCCGCAGCACGCCGTCCTTCCACAGCGTCGACACCGCATCGGGGGCGGGTTCGCCATTGCGGACGGTCGCGATCACCGTGGCGACACCTTGCGCCACCAGTTGATGCACGGCCAGCGCCGACAGATCATCCAGCAGGTGCGCATCGTCGACGACCACCAGCAGCGGTGCCTCACCGGCGCCGGACCGCAGCTCGGCGATGACTTGGCGCGCAATGGCCATCGGGTTGGCGTCGAAGTCGTCGACCCAGTGGGCGAACGCGCCCAGCGGCACCGAGCGCCCCGTTGCCGTCCCGGCCAGCCGGCTGACCGCCCAACCCGCCGCGGCCATGGCTTCGGCGGCCTCGCGGGCGAGCCTGGTCTTGCCCACACCGGCTTGGCCGGCGATCAGAACACCCCGCCGCTCTGTGTCGGCAAGCACCTCTGTGACCAGCTGAAGTTCTTCCCTCCGGCCCGTCAAAGGCCAGTGGTCACTCATCCGTCGATGGTAAACATCTTGGGACACCGATGGTTACTACTCAGGAATCTTGTGTAGTTCAGCCTCCAGCTTTTGGTGTGCCAGTTCGAGGACGCTGTCGAGTCCTTCGGGTTCGATCTGCAGGTAGCCGCAGATCACCTCGTCGGCGACACCGGCGTCACGCAATCGCAGGGCCAGGGAATGCGCATCGGGAAGCCGCCGCAGTGCCGTCTCGTACCGGTGTCCGGTGTGGTGAAAAGCGGTCACATCTGCCCTCGATTCGGTCGACACCGCAACCCTGCCCGGCCCGTCGACTCGCGGTATCCGTAGTCGACTACCCGATTCCCGGCGACGCGCCGCCCGACTACGCAGGTGCCGACCTGAGTAGTCGGCGCTGCACCGGGCGCAAGGACAGGTAGTGCACTACGCGGCTCGACGCGGGTTTCTGAACCGAAGCTAAGTGGTGTTGATGTTTGTCCAGGGTATTCGGGAGGTTCGGCATGTCTGGTAATCGTCGCTGTCGGGTGGTCGGCGCCGGCACCACCGTCGGGGCGTTTTTGGCACTGGGGATAACTCCGCTGGCGGTGCCCCAGGCCCGCGCCGATGAGTTCGACACCGTTTTCGATGACCTGTTGAGTTCGGCGATGGCCTGGTTTGAGCCATCGGCGCTGGCGGGTGCGGCCGCGGGGACGGACCCGTTGGCAGCGTTGGACACCCTGGTCGCGACCACGATCAACGACTGGATCTACACCCCGATCTACGACCTCGGTCAGAGCCTGATCAGTTCCGGAGTCCTGGACTCACTCAACCAACTGTTCGCCACCGCGGACAGTTGCGGGATCGTCTGCAACGGCCTCGACGCCCACATCGACACCGACACCGGTGACCTAGTCGCTGCCACCGCCGGCGGCTGGCTGTTCGGCGATGGCGGCGCCGGTATCGACGGTTCGGCCGCGGGTGCGGCCGGGATGATCGGCAACGGCGGTACCGGTGGGACCGGGGTGCTCGACACCATCACCGGCACCAGCCTGGATGGCGGGGCCGGCGGAGCCGGCGGCTGGCTATTGGGCAACGGCGGCGACGGCGGGACCGGCGGTACCGGCGCGGCAGGACAGGACACCGCCGGCGGGGCCGGTGGTGACGGCGGCGACGGCGGTAACGGCGGATTCCTATTCGGCAACGCCGGTGCCGGCGGCGCCGGTGGCGGCGGTGGTGTCGGCGCCGACGGCGCCCAGGGCAATCTCGGGTCGTCGGCCCTGTCAGATCCGGTAGCCACCGACGGCGCTGCGGGTATCGCCGGCGGTGCCGGCGGTAACGGCCAGACCGGCTTCAACGGTGGCGCCGGCGGCAACGGTGGCACGGGCGGGCAGGCCGGACTGTTCGGCAACGCCGGGACCCGCGGTAAAGGTGGGGTCGGTGGTGCGGCCGGCGCCGGCGGCAACGGCGGCAACGGCGGCGTCGGTGGCAGCGGCAACACCAACACCGAAGGCCTCGGCGGCAATGGTGGTGCCGGGGGGGGTGCCGGCAGGGGCGCCGCCGGTGGCGTAGGCGGGGCCGGAGGCAACGGCGGCGCCGGCGGTAGTGCTGGCTTCTTCGGGCTGCATACCGCGGGTGCGGCCGGTGACGGCGGCGATGGCGGTTCCGGCGGCAACGCAGGTACGGCCGGTAACGGTGGCGCCGGTGGTGCAGGCGGTGCGGGAATCACCGGCGGCGGTGGCGGGGGCGCCGGCGGCGCCGGTGGTGATCTAGGTACGACCGGTGCCGGCGGCGCCGGAGGTACCGGCGGGGTGTCCTCGGGGATCTTTGCCGGTAGCGACGGCAAAGCCGGTACGGGCGGCGCCAACGGAATCCAGCCGGCCGGCCCCTCGGGCAACGGCGGCACCGGCGGCATCGGCGGGGCCGGCATCGGTGCGGCCGGCAGCAACGGCGGAACGGGCGGCGCAGGCGGCGCAGGCGGCAACGGCGGTAACCACGGCAACGGCGGCGATGGCGGTGCCGGCGGCGCAGGTGACATCGGCGGTGTCGATGGGGGCGGCAACGGTTTGCTGGGTGGCACGGGCGGTAATGGCGGCGCCGGCGGTACGGGCGGCTCGGTCAGCGGTAACGCCGGTGCGGGTGGCAACGGGGGCCGCGGTGGTGCTGGCGGCAACGGTATCGACGGCGTCGACGCCGCAATCAACAGCGGC
>CAXYUC010000076.1:0-20351 GCA_964292075.1 uncultured Mycolicibacter sp. | reverse complement strand
CCCCGCCCGCCAGGCGTTTGGGGGGGGGTGGGGAGGGGGGTGTTGGTGGTGGCCCCGCCCGCGCCCGCCCCCCGGGTGGCGCCGGCACCGCCTTTCCCGCCGTTACCGCCGTTGACATTGCCGGCACCGTTGCCGCCGTTGCCACCGCTGCCACCGAGCCCACCGACACCGCCGCCGCTCTGCCCGCCACCGCCGCCGAGGCCGCCAGCGCCGCCGTTGCCGGCGTGACTGGGCCCGACGCCCAGGGTGTTGGTCGGGGTCACGACGCCACCGCTGTTACCGCCGTTACCACCGCTACCGCCGGCACCACCGACCCCGTTAGCGGAGTCAATGCCGCCATTGGCCCCGAGACCACCGTTGCCGCCGGAAGCGGTGCCGTTGCCGCCGTTGCCGCCGGCACCGCCGGCACCGCCGGCCTCACCGTTGCCGCTACCGCCGTAGTTGCCCGCGCCGCCGTTGCCGCCGATGCTGACCACACCGGGGCCGGTTGCGCCGGCGCCGCCGTTGCCGCCTTGGCCACCGTTGCCGCCGGCACCGGTACCACCGGTGAGCATGTTGGTGGTGGTGTCGCCGCCGATACCCCCGGCGCCGCCGTTGCCGCCGATGCTCCAGATGGTGCCGTCGGCGTCCTTCCAACCGGTGGCCACCCCGCCGTCTGCGCCGTTGCCGGCGTTCCCGCCGTTGACTCCGGAAGAACCGTTGCCGCCGCCGCCGCCGTCACCACCCTTGTAGGTGCCGGTGCCGCCGGCCCCGCCGCCGGTGGTGGCGCCGTTGACAGTGCCGCCGCCACCAGTGCCGCCGTAACCGCCGCGGCCGCCGATGGTCTTGATGGTGTTGTCGGTGGTGGCGCCGTTTCCGCCGGCGCCGGCCTTGCCGGCGTCGCCGCCGGTACCGGTCGCGGTCACACCGCCCTGGCCGCCGGACCCGCCGTTGCCGCCGGTACCGGTGACCCCGGCCGCACCGGTGGCAGTCCCACCTACACCACCGTCGCCGCCGCGCCCGCCGATGCCGTCGGCGTTCTCAGCGGCGGTGCCGTTGCCCAGCCCGTATCCACCGGAGCCGGCCCACGCGCCCGCGTCTCCCCCGTTGATACCGGAGCCCCCCTCACCCCTGTTTCCCCCATCGCCCCCCCTGTACCCGCCCCCGCCGCCGCCCCCCGCGCCGCCGGCCCCGCCGTTGCCGAGGTAGTTGCCGCTGGCGTCCTTGGATGCGTCGCCGCCGGCGCCGCCGATGCCGCCCTGGCCACCGTCACCGCGCTGCCCGGACGACCCGTAGAGCGAGGACCCGTAGAAGTTGGAGCCGCGGGCGCCACCCGTGCCACCGTCACCACCGTGGGCGCCGCCGGCGCTGCCACCGTTGGCGCCGTCGACGTGCTCGGCCGTGCCGGCCGCGCCGGCCCCGCCGTTACCGGCCGCGCCGCCCTCGCCGCCAGCCCCGCCGTTGCCGAACATGTATCCGGAGACCCCGCCATTGCCGCCGTTGCCGCCATAGCCGCCTCCCCCGCCGTTGCCGGCGGCCGGGGCGTTAAAGTTGCCGGCCGCGCCGTTCGCGCCGTGACCACCGGCGCCACCGGCGCCGCCGTTGCCGAACACCCAGGCCATCGCTGCGCCACCGTTGCCGCCGTTGCCGCCGACATCACCGATGCCACTGGCGGCAAAGACCACGGTGGCGTCGCCGCCGGCCCCGCCGTCGCCGCCGTTGCCCATCCAGACACCGCCGATACCACCGTTGCCACCGACGGCACCCGCACCACCGTCACCGCCGGCACCGCCGTTACCGAAGCCAATCGCGTTGCCGCCGTTGCCGCCGGCCACCCCGGCCACATCGCTGGTCCAGCCCGCACCGCCGTCACCGAACCACAGGCCGCCATGACCACCGTCGACAGACTCCGCGGTGCCGTCGATACCGTCGCCGATCAGGTACTGCCCGGCGATGGTGTTGATGGCGCCGTTGACCATTTCACCGAACGGATTGTTGATCCAGGCCTCGGTGAGCATGTGCAGCGGGGCGTAGAACAGCTGGTCGAACAGCATGGCCGCGTTGAAGTCGCCCATCAGACCGGACAGGTCGAAGGCATCGGCCGACCCGGAGACATCGACGTCGGCGACCGGCACTGTCCAATCGAAACTGAACAGATCGTCGAAGAAGTCGGCCTGGGCCGCCGGCGCGGGTGCCAGCGGCGTCATGCCGGACGCGAGGAAGGCCGCGGCGGTGCTGCCGGCACCGATCATCCGGTTGCGGTGCCGCGATGCGGCTTTACCTTGAGTCATGTGTGAATGCCTCTCGTGTGAAAAGTCGGGTGAGGAATAAAAGGGTTTCGGCGAGATCTACGCCTGACGGGGGGTTACAGACCCAGCGCCGACAGCAGGTCCGCAAACGCATCGCTGGCCGCGGCGCCCCCGGCGCCGCCGTCGTCGAGGTCGGTCAGGATCGGCAGATCGATACCGGCCAGCGGCGGGGTCACCGGCACCGCGCCCTTACCGTCCCAGCCCGAGCCCAACAGCGCACCGACGGTCTGGCCGAGGGCCTGCATCGCCGCGAACGGGCCGATCGCATTGCTCCCGATTTCCAGCGCTCCGAGCAGCGGAATGCCGTTGAGCGTCAACCCGACGCTGTTGAGGATCGAGCCACCCACCGCGGGCGTCTCGGCCACCACCGCGCCGCCCGCGCCGAACACCTGATAGGGGTCGATGGCGACATGGCCGGCGGTGAGCCACCCACCGAACGCGATGTCGAGGTGGCCAATCGAGGCACCAGCCGGCAGGAAGCCACCGGCGGCCTCGTTGATCATCGGCAGCAGACTGTCCAGATTGAGGGTGGCGCCATTGAGGGACGCACCAAAGACCTTTGCCAGCGTGTCGCCGAAGCTGTCGCCGTCGGTGATGCTGTTGAGCAGCGCGACACCGGGTGCGATCCACGGCCCCAGCGAACCCATGATCAGCCCACTCAGCGGTGAGGACAGGAAGTGGATGATCGGGATCATCTCGGCCGGGAACATCCCGCCGGCGATCGCCGCCAACGGCCCCGCGAACAGGTCATACCAGCCAAACGTGAAGGTCGAGGAGTCGCCGGCGGCCAGGGTGTGGCTCATGACTGTTTCGAGCGTCTCTTGGCTGGCGCCGGACAGCGTGTATCCGGTCAGCAGCCCGTCGAGGTTGTGACGAATCTGTTCGGTGACGTGGGTGATGTTGGTCGGGTCGTCGAGCAACTGCTGCGCGTAGTGCATCTGGTTGGCCATGAACTGCTGGAATGCGATCCCCGGCGCCAGGTAGTAGTTGTTGAGCATTTGGGTGAGGTTCTGCGAGGCCGCGTTGAACACCTCGTCCCACGCACTGGTTGCGGTCAGCGCCACATCACGCACCGAGTGGACGTCCGGCTGCGGCGCGGTCACCGGGGTCGCCGCGATCAGGCCGGCCCCAGCGATGGCGACACCAGCTGTCGCATAGGGGCGAATTGTTGCGCGCAAGGGATATCTCCTCGTGGTTGTGGCGACTGCCGAGGGTGGGTTCGGCATTAGCTGGCGTGCGGCGGGAAAGGCGAGGCTTACCATAAGAATCTCTCAGGTGAATACAGGGATCCGCCTACGCCCGTCTCCAGGTGGGGCACGAATCCGCAGAAATGACAGCGCATCTCGGTCAGCACACATTAAAACTAACCTTCAATTTTCTGTGAAGTTAGGACGTTTTTTCGCAGGTTTGGACTATCGTCGGCGGATGCTTCCTACGGCCCGATTGGTGCGTCAGCGCGCCGGGGTGAAGGTCTACGAGTATCCGATCGATCCACATCTGCCGCCGGTGGTGGTGGCCCGGGTCGGAAAGGACAGGCTGTCCCAGCATGGTCAGATCCACAACTTCCCGGCCATCTGGTGCGATCGGGCGACCGGGGTGGTTTACGTAGTCGCGATGGGCGCCACGGTCGGTCCAGAGGCGGTGGAATGCGCCGACGACGGCATCGCGGTGTTCTTCGACCCCGCTGCGGTCGGCGACGACGGCGCATCGCCGTGGCTCTCCTGGCGATCGCATCCCCTGCTCTGCCTGTTCCTGCATGAGCACGAAGACGGTCTGCTGCGTATCGAACTGCCAGGCACTGATCGTCAGGCGTTCTTCCACATCCTCGATTCGATGAAATCCGAACTCACGCAACGACAGGACGGGGACCGCGAAGCGGTGTCGGCCCTGCTTACCCTGTTGCTGGTCAAGCTCAGCCGACTCGCCGCCGACACCATCGGCGTCCTGCGCCAGGAAGATGAACCGCTGTTGTCCGAGGTGTTCGCAACCATCGACCAGCGCTTCACCGAACCGCTCTCGCTACGCGAAGTCGCGCGTGAGGTCTCGGTATCGGCGGGGCATCTGACCACCGTCGTGCGCCGGCGCACCGGCCGCACCGTGCTGGAGTGGATCACCCAACGCCGCATGGGTGAAGCCCGCCGCCTGCTGACCGATACCCGGCTGTCGATCACCGAAATCGGGCAGCGGGTCGGACTACCGGATGCGGCCTATTTCACCCGGCAGTTTCGCCAAACACACGGTATTTCACCCAGCCAGTGGCGCAAATCGCCCACCGCTTCCGAGTGACGTCACGCCCTCAGCTGACGGCGTGGGCGGAGCGCACCGCCTGCTCGCACACCGCTCGCAGCGTGTCCTCGCCACCAGGGCCGCTCTGACACCCGATGCCGATGCGCACTGCGCGGTCGACCAAGACCGCCCAGTCGATGTGATGGCCGTCGCGGATCTCTTGATAGGTCACGGCGGGCCGTCCCGCGCTGGTACCGGCCGGGTCGAAACCGACGAACACTCCGGGCGTCTCGACGTCAGCGCGTTGCAGGCCCCGCTGCAACGGTTCTGCGATTGCGGCGAGGGTGTCGCCAACTGCCGGCGCTTGGGTGACGTGCAGCATCAGTTGCGGGTCGCTGGGCGACACCAGCTCGACCCGGGCAGATCCTGGCCCATCAGTCACCCGTCGCGTCGCCCAACCCGTCGGAACCTGCACCGCTACATGGCTTTCCACCAGATAGGTCATAGGTGTCTCGGTATCCGGCCGCGCGTCGTGACGCACCAGGACGGCCAGCACCACCACACCGCCGACCAGGGCGGCCGGGGCCAGCCGCGGCCGGCGGCCGGCCTGGGCCGGTTCGGCCACCGGCGCATCGACCGTGCTGCGGATCGGCGGCAACTGATCGACCACGGTCGCCCGCACCTCGGGCCGCAGCCGCTCCTCGATCATCACCGCCAGTGCCCCGGCCCCACCGATCCCGGCCGGTGCGTCGATCACGACCGAACCGATATGGCCCCGACCCGCCACACATATCCGTTGCGCCACTGCGTCGGCGACCTCCTCGGGAGCCCCGATGCGCGGCTCGGCGACCACGTCGGCGCGACCGGCGCCGGTGACGGCCACCAGGCCGGCGGCGATCTCCACGACGACCGCAGCGCGGGACGACGCGGCCAGCACCGTTGAGCGCGATCGGGTGACCACCTCGCCGGTCATGCCGCGCGCCGCAGCGGTCAGCAGCGCCACCCTTCGGGCCGGCCACCACGACGGATGGATGATCTCGACCGATTCGGCCGGCTGCGGGCAGGCCAGCACATCGCGCAGCAGCACCGGGACCGACACCGGTTGCCCGTCGACCAGTCCGACCGGGTCATCGATCCACTCCAACGCCGCTGCGGCATCGGCCGATTCGACACCGCCGCAGCACAGTCGGCGGATGGTTGCCGGGCCGGCCTCGATCACCGCCCGGTGCCCGTCGGTCATGGTTCCCACGCCACCTGGATGAGCCGTTCGCCGTCGGCCCGGGTGATCAGGGTGCCGCGGCCGGGTGGTAGTGGTCCCGGGCGAACCGCACCCAACGGGGCCTCGACGGGGGCGCCGCTCATCATCAGCTTCATCGCACCCAGATCGGTCAGTGCGGTCAGCATCGGCTCGTACAGCGGCCGGGCCGCTCCCCCGCTGCGGCAGGCGACGATCAGGTGTAGTCCGAGATCGCTTGCGTATGGCAGGTATTCCAGTAGCGGTGTCAGCGGATTGCCGGTGGCGGCGGCCACAAGGTCGTAGTCATCGACCACCACGTACAGCTGCGGCCCGGACCACCATGAGCCGGCGCACAGCTGCTGGGGGCCGAGGTCGGCACCGGGCAGCCGCCCGGCCAGCTGGTCGATCAGATCGGGCAGCAGCGTCGTCAGCGCGGGCCGAGACATCGCGTAACCGGCCAAGTGTCCGGGCGGTACGACGTCCAGCAGGCCGCGCCGGTAGTCGACCACCAGCAGCTGTGCCTGTCCGGTGGGGTGGGACCGCACCAGCTCCCGGCACAGCGTGCGCAGCACCGCGGTCTTGCCGCACTCGTTGTCGCCCAGGATGAGCAGGTGGGGTTGGCGTACGAAATCGATTGCCACAGCAGCCAGTCCGCGCTCATCGATGCCCAGAACCGGCAGGCCCGTGGGGGCGGCGGTCAGGTCGGCCCGCTCGACGACGGTCGGCAGCAACCGGATCTGTGCTGCGACGGCACCGTCGCCGTGGCGCATCGGTTCCCAGCCTTGCGGACGGGCCAGCAACATGTGCATGCCGTCGTGGGTGAGGCCGCGTCCGGGCCGGCCCTGCGGCACCCGCTGGGCCTGGCGACGGTCCAGTTCGGATTCGGCCGGATCTCCCAGCCTCAGCTCGATACGCGTACCGATCAGGTCGCGCAGGGCGGGCCGCACCTCGGCCCATCGCGACGCGGCCAGCATCACGTGGACACGAAAGGACAGGCCGCGCGCGGCCAGCGCGACAATTCTGGCTTCCATCTCGAATTCGCGGCACAGGGCGGACCATCCGTCGATCACCAGGAAGATATCCGGGGCCGGGCCTTCGTCGTCCTCGATCCGGCCGGCCCGCTGGGCTTCGCGCCGCGCCACGATGGCCTCCATCTCGGCGACCACCCGCCGGACCAGCTCCGGTTGCCCAACGCCGGCAACCGCCCCGACGTGCGGCAGGGTTCGGATGGCCGAGAGCGTCCCGCCACCGAAGTCCAAGCAGTAGAACGTAACCCGGGCCGCGTCGTGGGCAGCGCTCAGCGCGGCGATCAGGGTATGCAGCGCGGTCGACTTGCCCGATTGCGGGGCTCCCACGACGGCGACATGTCCAGCGGCGCCGTCCAGCCGGACCGACAGGGTGGTCCTACGTTGTTCGAAGGGCCGATCGACGATTCCGATCGGAACCGTCAGATCGGCGTAGTCGGCGTCGAGCAGGGATCCCAGAGTCGGGGAATCTCCCAGGGGCGCCAGCCATATCTGTCGCGCCGCCGGCCCGTGTCCGGACAATCGCTGCAGCATTGCCTGCAGTACGGTGCGCCCGCCCGGATCGGCAGCTTCCCGGACGGGACCGAGTGGCGCGGCGGTGAACGGGCCTACTGCAACGGGATCCGACCGGGCAGGAGGGCACATCCCGGAGACGTAGGCGGTCTGGAATCGCCGCACCGTGCCGTCAGCGGTCCGCAACAATCCAACCCCCCGGATGTTGGGCAGTTCGTGGGCGTCGCTGGTGCCCAGCACGATCCGGGATTCGGCCGCCGACATCGTCTTGAGGCACACCCGGTAGGACAGGTGCGATTCCAGACCGCGGAGCCTGCCCTCCTCGAGCCGCTGGCTGGCCAGCAGCAGATGCATTCCCAGAGACCGGCCCAGCCGGCCGATGGCGACGAAGGTGTCGAGCAGCTCGGGGTTCTGGTGGAGCAGTTCGGAGAATTCGTCGACGATCACCAGCAGGGCCGGCAAGGAGGTCAGCTGCGGCTGCGCGGTTCGCGCCCGCCGATATGCGGCAACGCTGGGCGCCCCGGCGGCGCGAAGGAGTTCCTGACGCCGCTGCATCTCGCCGGCCAGCGCGTCGCGCATCCGTTCCACCAGCGGCGCCTCCTCGCCGAGGTTGGTGATGACCGCGCAGACATGCCTGGCCTGCTCGAAGCCGAGAAAGGTTGCACCGCCTTTGAAGTCGACCAGAACCAGGTTCAGGTCTTCCGGTGAATGCCGGGCCGTCATGCCCAGCACCAGGGTGCGCAGGAACTCCGATTTGCCCGAGCCGGTCGCGCCGACACACAGCCCGTGCGGCCCGCTGCCCCGCTCCGCGGACTCGTTGATATCCAGGGCCACCGAGTCTCCCCTGGCATCGGTACCGATCGGTACGCACAACCGCTGTGCGGAAACGGCGGCCCAACCGGTCGGCGGGTCAAAGCCGTCAATGTCGCCGATCTTCAACAGGTCCGCCCATCCGCGGACCGTGCCGCTGGAGCCGACCGGCCGGTGTGATGCCAGGCGCCGCGCGCACACCAGCGCGTCGGCAAGGGTCAGAAAGTCCGGGCGGCCAAGATGGCCATCGGTGTCACGCAGCGCCGTCGCGGTCACGTGCAGGCGGCGATCCTCGCCTCGGGAACCTAGCTCCGCCACCCGGAGACCGGTCGCGTCGTCGCTGACTACCACGGCCCTGCGGCCGGCAAGGCTGGTTTCGGCGGGAGCCAGGTCGGGGTAGGTCAGCCGCAATGGTCCGCCGGCGTCGGCGGCCGCCGGGGGCTCGTGGTGCGGCAGCCATTTCAACCAATCCCAGTCGCCGGGATGCTGACCGGACACGGCCGCGATCAGCAATGCATCGGGGCCGTGCAGCACGGCGAGCTGACAGATCAGTGCGCGCAGCAGACCGCGTGCCCGCTCGGTGTCGCCGTCCAGCAACAGCGGCGAAGGCCCCAGCACCATCAGCGCGACGGGAACATCGGGCACCGTGGCGTGGGTGTCCAGGAAACGGCGCAGCGCGACATCGGTGACCGGATCGACCCGCCGCACCACATCGCGCGACGGTGCCACCAGTCGGCCGGCCGGGACAGCCGGGCCGGTCCCCGCCCGCACCGAGCCGAACTCGGGGTCGCCGAGTCGGCGCTCCCACATTCGAGGCCCGCCGGCCAACGCCCAGAGGGCGTCCGGTTCCGGATGCGACCACAGCGCAGCTGCGCGCTGGGCCGCCGCGCTGTCGGCCACCGAGTCCCGCAACACGGCCAGATAGGCCAGGTAGGTTTCGCGGTCGTCGTCGATGTCGTGGCCAGGTCCGCGGTTTCGCCCGGCGAAGACGGCCGCCACCGCAGAGGTGAGCATCATCAGCGGGAACAGCGCGAACAGCGGGCTGCGTGCGCCCGAAGTTCCCGAGCGGTACGCGACCGCGGTCACAGCCAGCATCCCCACCGCCATGACCGCCGGCAGCAGCCGGGTCACCATCATTCGCGGCTCGGATTCCGGCACCGATGGCGGTGCAGCGACAACAATGTCACCCCGCGATGGCGGCGGGGGCGGGATAGCGGTCGGCGCGGGGCCGGTCATCGGCACACCGTAAGCAGTGCCGATTGCACCGGCAAGTCAGCTGTGGATAGCCGAAAACCCCTCGCCCACCGGGTCAGTAGCGTGCGACCAACAAATCCGAAAGGGGAACGCGACGTGCCGATTCCGGATTCCGGCCTGTACCGCGTCGCAGTACACGCCGACACCGCGCATGCTGATCTGACGCTACCGTCCGGGGTCCCGGTGGCGACCCTGATCGCGTCCATCCTAGATCTGATGCCGTACCGGGCCAGCCCGGATGCGCTGCGCCCCTATCACCTGTCCGAGCCGGGAAAAGCTGCATTGGACGGTGGGAAAACCCTGTCCCAACAAGGCATCCGCGATGGCTCCACCCTGGTGTTGACCCATGCCGCATGCCCGGCTCCGCAGGTGCTGTTCGATGATCCGACCGACCAGGTGGCGGCTGCGGTGCGGACGACGGAACGGACCTGGAGTCCAGCAGCGCGCCGGCTCAGCGCGGCATTGACGGCGTCCGGGCTGGCCGGGGTGGCCGGTTTCGTGGCGATACCCGGCGGACCCGGCGCCCCGAACGCGCTGTTGGCGGTCGCGGCTGCAGGCGCGGTCGCCCTGATGACCGTGCCGCCCAGTGGCTGCGGCGGACCGGTGCGCACGACGTTGTGCTGCCTGGCCGGGTTGGCAGTACTGGGCGCGGTCGCGGGAATGGCCCTCGCGGTGACCGGGATTGCACCACCCCGGGTGGGAGCCGTGGCGGTGGCCGCTGGAGTCGGCATGATCCGCATCGCCGGCCGAGTGGCAGCCGCGGCCACCGAATTGTCCGGCCGGGAAGACTCCGCGCCGTCGCGGGCGGTCGAGGCGCACGATCTGCTGACGGGATTGGTGGCGGCGGCTACGGCACTGGTGGCTCTGGGAGCCGCCGCGGTGGTCGCCGGAACACCGGTTGCCGGGGCGCCCCACCTGGTCGGCGCGGTCTTCGCGGCGACCGCCGGTGTGGCGCTGGCACTGCGAGCCCGCTCGCACACCGATGGCGTACAGATCGCGTCCCTGATCGCCGGCGGCACCGCCACGTTGGCGATCGGCCTGCTCGGCGCGGCGAGCAACACCACCGGGCAGTGGCCGGCGGCGCTGGCTGTGGTGGTGGTCGCGACCACGCTCGGCCTGGGCTTCGCCGCTCCGAGGGCATCCCCGCTGGTCCGGCGTGGCGCCGAAGTCGTGGAGGGCCTGGCGCTCGGCTCGCTGGCGCCGCTGGCGTGCTGGCTGTGCGGGTTGTACAGCGTTGCCCGCGGACTGAGTCTGGGCTGACGCGTGCGCACCCGGCTCGCTCGGCTGGCGGCGGCCGCGACGATCGCAGCGGCCACGAGCACACCACCGGCCAACGCGGTGACACCGCCGCCGGTCGACCGCAGTCTGTTGCCTGCCCCGGCGCCGGCTGCGCCGGCACACCCCACCGTGCAGCGTGAGGTGTGCACGGTGGGCTCGCTGGGACCGGGTGGCCCCCCGACCCAGCTCGACGGGCTGGACCTGGCTGCGGTCTGGGCGCTCACCCGCGGCGCCGGCCAACGGGTTGCGGTGATCGACACCGGTGTTGCGGCGCACCGGCGGCTGCCCGGTCTGATCGGCGGAGGCGACTACGTGTCCACCGGGGACGGCACCCGGGATTGCGACGGACACGGCACCCTGGTCGCCGGAATCATCGCGGCCGCAGCGGATCCCGTGGCCGATCGGTTCAGCGGCGTGGCACCGTTGGCCACCGTGATCGGCATTCGAGCGTCCAGCGCAAGGTTCGCCACCCTCGGCGACGCGCCCGGTGTCGGCGATATCGACACCCTGGCCAAGGGGGGGCGCCCCGCGGCCGACCTGGGCGCGTCGGGGATCAACATCTCCGCGGTGGCCCGCCGGCCCGCAAGCTCCGGACTCGACGACCGGGTGCTGGGCGCCGCCCTGGCGTATGCGGTTGAAGTCAAGAACAGCGTCGTCGTCGCGGCAGCGGGCAACACCGACGAGGGTTGCGGCGGCGAGGAACCCAGGATCGTCACCCCGGCCTGGTACGACGACTACGTGCTGACCGTCGCCTCGGTGGATGCCCGCGGCGTCGCCTCGGCGTTCACCCTGCCCGGACCGTGGGCCGACGGGGACGCTCCCGGCGGCGGGGGGCTCTGGTTGAGCACCGTCGGCGATGCGCTGGCCCGCACCCTCGACGGCACGGCCTAGCGCGGCACCAGCTTCGCCGCGCCGGTGGTCAGCGGTCTGGCGGCGCTGATCCGCTCACGGTTCCCACAATGGACCCCGCGGCAGGTGATGGACCGGATCGAAGCCACCGCCCATCACCCACCGGGTGGGCGTGATGATGTCGTCGGCGCGGGCGTGGTGGACCCGTTGGCGGCGCTCACCTTCGACGTGGCCACTTCCCGCGAACCGTCCCGGCCTGGCCCACCGCCGGCCAGCCCCGGCCCGAGCCTGGAACCCGCTGCCGAACCCGCGCCCGCCGGGCTGCGCACCGCGATCCTCGGCACGGCGGTCCTCTTGGCGTTGCTCCTGGCAGCCGTCACCGGCCGGGCGCTGTCGGGCCGGGGACCAGGTCGTGGCCCAGCAGCGCTTGGTCCCGACTGAGCCGGGGACCGGTCGGCAATCCGGCCAGCATCGGCCACGGCACCCCAGCGGCAATCGCGGGCAGCCCCAGCCGGTGCGCCGCATCGTCGTCGTCAACGGTGAACCGCACCCCGCTGTCGGCGATCAGATAGCCGACGCCGCGGGGGTGACCGGAGGTGTCGACCGCGCGCACGTAAGCACTGTGTCCCGCCGGCAGATAGACCCCGTCGAGGGCGGGGCCCGGCCCGTCCGACTGGGCCAGCACTGTCGGCGTCTCCCCCGCCGGTAGGCGCAGCCCGCTGGAAAGGGCGATGCCGGCCGGATCGTCGGCACGCCAGTGCGCGCACAGCGTGGCCGGGGCCAACCCCACCCTGAAGCCCACCGCGCGAAGGTCCCCCGGCGGCGGAGCTTCAGGAATCGCGTTGAGCAGCAGCGCCGAGACACGTCTCGGCACGGCGGAGTCCAGCAGCGGGTCCGCCGGGTCGACCACAACCCGCCGCCCGTCGCGGAGCAGATAGGTTGCCCCGGACTCGGAGCTGACCGGTACCGCCTGCTGCGGGTCGAGGCGAGCGGACTGCGGCGGGTCGACGCCGACGATGAGGGTGGTGCCGGCGGAGTCCTCACACAGCGACCACGTCACGGCGCCCGGCAGTGCCGTCCCGAGCACGCCCGGCGCACCCGGGATGCCCAGCGGCGGCCCGCGCCGCGCCCGGCCGACCGCGGCGCCATCCACCGGTCGCGGGTCGGCCGCACCGGTGATCAGCCGAGCCGAAGCGAGGTTGTCCACCGGATGCATCGTGTCGCCGATCCGGACATAGAGCGCCCCGGTCGCGCGGTCCAGCACGATGAGCGCGTCACCCAGGACCGGCTGCGGCCGTAGGACGGCCAGCATCACCGCGCCGGCGGTTACCACCATGCTGAAGAGCCATCCCAGGCCCAGGGCGGCTCGACCGGGGACGGGGCCGCCCGTCACCTGTCCGCACCGCAGCGCCCGTTCCATCCGACGGGCCAGGAAGCGGTGTGCGCTGAGCTGAAGCTGCGTCGTCGATCGCCCGGGCATATCGGTCACACGCTATGCGTGAGACCGGTGCGACCGTGCTCGGCCATCCACAGGCCGGTAGGTATCGAATTCGGTTTCGGTACCATCTTGGGTATGCGTTTTGTTCAGCTGAGCAGCATTTTTTCCACGACATTGATGGCCGGCGCACTGCTGATGCTCCCGGCCGTAGCGCCGCGTGTCGCCCCGGTGGCGTCCGCCTACGACTGCCCGGACGTCGAGGTCATCTTCGCCCGCGGCACCAGCGAGCCCCCGGGCGTCGGCCGGGTCGGCCGCGCCCTGATCGACTCGCTGCGCCAGCAGACCTCGAAGAAGGTCGACGAGTACGCGGTCAACTACCCCGCCGGCCGGCTGCAGCTGGGTGGCGGCGACGGTGCCAATGACGTGATCAAGCGGGTCAAAGCGGCGGCCGACGTCTGCCCCGGCACCCAACTGGTGCTGGGCGGCTACTCACAGGGCGCGTCCGTGATCGACATCGTCACCGGCACGCAGGTGGGCGGCATCAGCTGGGGCAACCAGCTGCCCGCCCAGTACGCCGACCAAGTGGTGGCGGTGACCACCTTCGGCAACCCCGCCGACCGCACCGGCGGGCCGATCAGCACACAGAGCGCCCTGTTCGGCTCCAAGGCCCTGGACCTGTGCAATCCGGGTGACCCGATCTGCCACGAAGGGCCGGGCAACGAATGGGCCGATCACACCGACGGCTACATCCCGGCAATGACCAGCCAGGCGGCGAACTTCATCGCCGGCCGGCTGCGGGCTGCGGGACCGGCGCCGACGCTGACACCGTGGTCAGGCCCACGCTGACTTAGTTAGCTCGTCAACGCTTTTTTTCGCTACTATCGGTGATCATGAAGGCATTCCGCATCCTGGCGGCCGGGGCCGCTGCCGCAGCGCTGCTGATGGACCCCACCGCGTCATCGATGCCGACGGCCTCGGCTGACGGTTGCCCCGACGTCGAGGTGGTGTTCGCCCGCGGGACCAACGAGCCGCCGGGCCTGGGCCGGGTGGGCGATGGCCTGGTCAGCGCCCTGCGGGGGCAGACGTCTCGATCGATCGGCGCCTATGCGGTCAACTACCCGGCCAGCTATGACTTCGGTCGGGCAGCCGACGGCGCCAACGATGCCAGCGGTCACATCATGTGGATGGTGGAGAACTGCCCGGGCACCCGCCTGGTCCTCGGCGGGTACTCGCAGGGCGCGGCGATCATCGACATCGTGGCCGCCGCACCGGTGCCCGGCTTCGGTTTCACCGCGCCGTTGCCGCCCGAGGCCGCCGATCACGTCGCGGCGATCGCGGTGTTCGGCAATCCGTCGAACAAGATCGGGCAGCCGCTGACCAACAGTCCCGCCTACGGATTCAAGACCATCGACTTGTGCACCGATGGTGACCCGGTCTGCTCCCCCGGACGCTTGGTCTCCGCGCATTCGGGCTACACCCCCGGCATGACCAATCAGGCCGCTTCGTTCGTCGCCGGCCTGCTGTAACAGCGATAGCCTCGAAATCGGTTTCCCGCAGGGAAAGTGCGAGTAGACACCTGCGTCAGCAGGATCTCGCGACGACTAGCGGGTCCGCAGATCCCGGGTGATGATGGTGCGCGCCCCCAGCTGGTCGTCCGGCGGGTAGTCGACGCCGACCAGTGATAGCCCACGTGCCGGCGCGGCGGTGAAATCACTGGAGCGGCGCTGCGCGTTCAGCAGATCGGCGCACCACGCGGCATCGCGCCGGTGCTCACCGACCGCCAGCACCGCCCCGACCAGGGAGCGCACCATCGACCAGCAGAACGCGTCGGCACTGACGTGCGCGGTGACCAGATCACCGTCGCGGACCCAGTCCAGGCGCTGCAGGTCGCGAATGGTGGTCGCCCCCTCGCGATGCCGACAGAAGGCGGCAAAGTCATGCAACCCCACCAGATTTCGGGAGGCCTGCACCATCGCGTCGACGTCCAGCGGACGCGACCACGCGGTGATGTAGCGGGCCTCCTGGGGCACCACCCCGTAGGGCGCGGTCGACAGCCGGTAGGCGTAGTGGCGGCGCAGCGCCGAGAACCGGGCGTCGAAGTCAGCGACAGTACGCCGCACCCGCAACACCCGCACGTCCATCGGCAGGAAGCGCGCCAATCGCCGTGTCAGCGCCAAGAACTCCGGCTCGCCATCACGCCGAGTCCGCGAATAGGCATGCGATAACGCCGAAGTCGGAACGTCGACATGCGCCACCTGCCCGGTAGCGTGCACACCGGTATCGGTACGACCGGCCGCGAACAACCGCACCGGAGTGCGGAACACGGTCGTCAGAGCCTCGTCGAGAACTCCGGCGACCGTGCGCTGTCCCGCCTGAACCGCCCAGCCGGCGAATTCCGTGCCGTCGTAGGCGATGTCGAGCCGAAGCCGGACGACTTCGGCCGTGCCGTCAGGACTCGTCGGTACCCTCGGCCGCATCGGTGACCTCAGCAGCCTCGGTGGCTTCAGTAGCCTCGGTGGCCGGCTCTTCGACCTTCTCCTCGACCTTGGGGGGCTTCTCCGCCTTCTCGGTCTTGGGGGCGGCCTTCTCCGCCTTGGCCGCGGCGCGCCGGGCGCGGTCAGCCTCGGAGGTCACGGTCTTCTCCCGAACCAGCTCGATCACGGCCATCGGGGCGTTGTCGCCCTGACGCGCCTCGACCTTGATGATGCGGGTGTAGCCACCGTTGCGGTCCGCGAAGTGCGGCGCGATCTCGGCGAACAGCGAGTGCACCACGTCCTTGTCGCGGATCTTCTTGAGCACCTCACGCCGGTTGTGCAGCGTGCCCTTCTTGGCGTGGGTGATCAGCTTCTCGGCGTACGGCCGCAATGCCCGCGCCTTCGGCTCGGTCGTCTTGATCCGGCCGTGAGTGAACAGCGACGTGGCCAGGTTGGCCAGCAGCGCCTTCTGGTGCGAGGACTTTCCGCCGAGGCGGGGACCCTTAGTGGGCTTGGGCATTGCGACTTCTCCTCAATGGGGCCGGCCCCCGTATCAGGTAGGGCCGGGACGGCTCTCTTTTCGAGAGGTTGGGCGTTACAGCTGCTCGGTTTCGGCGTAGTCCTGCTCGTCGTAACCGGCGTCGGCCGACCAGGTGCCGGTGGCAACGTCGTAGCCCGCCACCTGCGACGGGTCGAAGCTGGCCGGGCTGTCCTTGAGCGACAGGCCGAGCTGGTGCAGCTTGACCTTGACCTCGTCGATGGACTTCTGACCGAAGTTGCGGATGTCGAGCAGGTCGGACTCGGTGCGAGCGACCAACTCTCCGACCGTGTGCACTCCCTCACGCTTGAGGCAGTTGTAGGACCGCACGGTCAGGTCCAGGTCGTCGATCGGCAGCGCGAACGACGCGATGTGGTCCGCTTCGGCCGGCGACGGCCCGATCTCGATGCCCTCGGCCTCCACGTTGAGCTCGCGTGCCAGCCCGAACAGCTCAACCAGGGTCTTACCGGCCGAGGCCAGCGCGTCCCGCGGGCTGATGGAGTTCTTGGTCTCCACGTCCAGCACCAGCTTGTCGAAGTCGGTGCGCTGCTCGACACGGGTGGCCTCAACCTTGTAGGTCACCTTGAGCACCGGCGAGTAGATCGAGTCAACCGGGATGCGGCCGATCTCGGCACCCGACACCTTGTTCTGCACGGCCGGAACGTAACCGCGGCCGCGCTCGACGATCAGCTCGACCTCAAGCTTGCCCTTGTCGTTCAGGGTGGCGATGTGCATGTCGGGGTTGTGCACCGTCACGCCCGCCGGCGGAACGATGTCACCGGCGGTGACCGCACCCGGGCCCTGCTTGCGCAGGTACATGGTGACCGGTTCGTCCTCTTCGGACGAGACCACCAGGCCCTTGAGGTTCAGGATGATGTCGGTGACATCTTCCTTGACGCCGGGGACCGTGGTGAACTCGTGCAGCACACCATCGATGCGGATGCTGGTGACCGCCGCGCCGGGGATCGACGACAGCAGGGTGCGACGAAGCGAGTTGCCCAGGGTGTAACCGAATCCCGGCTCCAGCGGTTCGATGACGAACTGCGACCGGTCGTCGGCCACGACCTCTTCGGACAGGGTCGGACGCTGCGAGATCAGCATGGTGTTCTTTCTCCTTCTGGCACCCGCTATTTGATGCCGTTTGGGGGGACTCGGGGTCGGACCCCGAGTTGTCTTTACTTCGAGTAGAACTCGACGATCAGCTGCTCGGTGAGCGGAACGACGATCTGCGCACGCTCGGGCAGCTGGTGGACCAGGATGCGCTGTCGCTCCCCGACCACCTGCAGCCAACCCGGGATCGGACGGTCGCCGGCGACCTCACGGGAGATCTGGAACGGCACCGTGTTGAGCGACTTGCCCTTGACGTCGATGATGTCGTACTGCGACACCTGGTAGCTGGGCACATCGACCTTCACACCGTTGACGGTGAAGTGGCCGTGGCTGACCAGCTGACGGGCCATCCGACGGGTGCGGGCTAGGCCGGCGCGGTAAACCACGTTGTCCAGCCGGCTCTCCAGGATGCGCAGCAGTTCCTCGCCGGTCTTGCCGCCGCGACGGACAGCTTCCTCGTAGTAGCGACGGAACTGCTTCTCCATCACGCCGTAGGTGAAGCGAGCCTTCTGCTTCTCCTGCAGCTGCAGTCGGTATTCGCTTTCCTTGACCCGGGCGCGGCCGTGCTGGCCGGGCGGGTAGGGCCGCTTTTCAAATGCCTGGTCGCCGCCGATGAGGTCGACGCCCAGACGGCGGGACTTGCGGGTGGCGGGTCCGGTGTAACGAGCCATGTTGTTTCAGTCCTCCTAGACCCGACGCCGCTTGGGCGGACGGCAGCCGTTGTGCGGCTGCGGGGTGACATCGGAAATCGCGCCGACCTCGAGGCCGGCGGCCTGCAGCGAGCGGATCGCGGTCTCACGACCCGAACCCGGGCCCTTGACGAACACGTCGACCTTCTTCACGCCGTGCTCCTGCGCCTTGCGGGCAGCGTTCTCGGCTGCCAACTGCGCGGCGAACGGGGTGGACTTACGCGAGCCCTTGAAGCCCACGTGGCCCGACGACGCCCACGCGATCACGTTGCCCTGCGGGTCGGTGATCGTCACGATCGTGTTGTTGAAGGTGCTCTTGATGTGAGCGGCACCATGCGGGATGTTCTTCTTTTCCCGCCGGCGGGTCTTCTGACCCTTCTTGGGGCCGGTCGCTTTCTTCGGTGGCATGACGATTACCTGGCCTTCTTCTTACCGGCGATGGTGCGCTTGGGGCCCTTACGGGTGCGCGCGTTGGTCTTGGTCCGCTGGCCGCGCACCGGCAGACCGCGACGGTGCCGCAGACCCTGGTAGCAGCCGATCTCAATCTTGCGACGGATGTCTGCCTGCACCTCGCGGCGCAAGTCGCCCTCAACCTTCAGGTTGCGCTCGATGTAGTCACGCAACTGGGTGAGCTGGTCGTCGGTCAGGTCCTTGCTGCGCTGGTCCTTGTCGATACCGGTCGCGGCCAGGATTTCGTTGGAGCGAGTACGGCCAATGCCGTAGATATAGGTCAGCGCGATCTCCATGCGCTTATCGCGCGGCAGGTCGACGCCTACAAGTCGAGCCATGGGGGCATGCCCCTTTCCTCTTCGTTACGGAGGTTGTGATCCCAGCCCGTTCCCGGCCGAATGCTCCGGGGCCCGGCCTCCGATCCGGGCGTGTGTGGGCGGCCTATCCGCTCACTGGTACTGGGAGGTCTGCATTCAGTTGTGGCTGGTGCCCGGCTACGCCGGGCCGGCGATCTGTGTCGATGGCGACGACCCGCTGCGCCCGGCTGACGCCGCGCTAGCGGTCGCCGCCTAGCCCTGGCGCTGCTTGTGGCGCGGGTCCGAGCAGATCACCATGACCCGGCCGTGCCGACGGATCACCCTGCACTTGTCGCAGATCGGCTTGACGCTGGGGTTCACCTTCACGGCTGCTGTGGTCCTGTTCTAATCGCTGGTTGACGTACTTCGACGGCGGTCGGGAGCTACTTGTACCGGTAGACGATGCGTCCGCGGGACAGGTCATACGGAGACAACTCCACGACCACCCGGTCTTCGGGGAGGATACGGATGTAGTGCTGCCGCATCTTGCCGCTGATGTGGGCGAGCACCTTGTGACCGTTCTCCAGCTCAATACGAAACATCGCATTGGGCAGGGGTTCGACCACTCGACCCTCGACCTCGATTGCACCGTCTTTTTTGGCCATTACTCTCCGGCGATCCTCCGTGTCTGACTTACTTGTCGCGTGTGCATGCGCCCGCCAAGGCGCAGCATCGACTACGACTGCAAAACGTGGGCCGGTGACACAAAATTCCAGGTAGAACCCCAAGAATTTCAGACTGGGCACGCAAGAGTCGACGCGGACGCCGCACCGTCGACCTACGATACCCGCATCCGCCTCCCACGCCAAAAACGCCGCCTTCGCACGCGGCAACGGCATGCCACCGAGTAACTGCGACGAGCAGAGGAGTCACGATGTCGGACACGTTGGCGCTCAAGCCTGATCTAGGCCGCTACGCGGTGTGGACCTTCGGATCCCCCACTCCTGAACAGGCCGCCGAGATCGAACGCCTGGGCTACGGCGCGATCTGGGTGGGCGGCTCACCGGCCGCTGACCTGGCGTTTGTCGAGCCGCTGCTGGCGGCGACGTCGACCCTGCAGGTGGCCACCGGGATCGTCAACATTTGGTCCGCGCCGGCCGGGCAGGTCGCCGAGTCCTACCATCGCATCGAATCCGCCTACCCGGACCGGTTCCTGCTCGGCATCGGGGTCGGTCACTCCGAGGCCACCGCCGAGTACCGCAGCCCCTATGGCGCCCTGTGCGACTACCTGGACGCCCTCGATGAGGCCGCCGTGCCGACCAGCCGCCGGGTGCTGGCAGCACTGGGCCCCAAGGTGTTGCAGTTGGCGGCGGAGCGAAGCGCCGGGGCGCACCCCTACCTGACCACCCCCGAGCACACCGCCAGTGCGCGCGAGCTGGTCGGCCCGTCGGTGTTCCTGGCCCCCGAGCACAAGGTGGTGTTGTCCACGGATGCCGCCGCGGCCCGCGAGGCCGGCCGCGAGGCGGTCGGCTTCTACCTACGGCTGTCCAACTACGTCAACAACTGGCGCAGGTTGGGCTTCAGCGACCGCGACGTGCGCGCGCCGGGCAGTGACCGGTTGATCGATGCGGTGGTGGCGCACGGCACCGCCGGCGAGATCGCTGAGCGCCTGGGCGAGCACTTGGAGGCCGGCGCAGATCAGGTGACCATCCAGGTGCTGGGCGGCTGGAAGAACCTGTTGCCGACGCTGACCGAGCTGGCCGGGCCGCTGGGGTTGACGCCGCAGAGCTGAGCCCGAGTGGGAATCTCACGACGCGACACCGGGCTGTTGCGAAATTGGTGGGCGGGTTGTTGGGTGTCGGCATGTCCTGCCTGG
>CAXYUC010000075.1:0-20920 GCA_964292075.1 uncultured Mycolicibacter sp. | reverse complement strand
CCACCAGATCCGCCGCGCCCGGGCCGGCGCCGACGAACTGGACCGCTAACGCACCCATCGTGGCGTCCATACCCGTCCGGCCGTCACCCGGGTTGACGAAGCACCCACCAGGACAAGGCATTTCATGTCGATGGTGTCGGTGTCCAGCTCGCCTAGGGTGGTCACGGTGAGCGCCTCGGACTCCCGGCCGACGTCGCGGCCGATGACCACCACCGTCGCCGCGTCCCGGTGTTCCAGCAGCACTTTGCGCGCGATCGCGATCTGGTCGGGTCGGGCACGAGAGGCCGGGTTGTAGATCGCCAGCACCAGATCGGCTTCGGCGATCGCCCGCAGCCGGGACTCGATCACTGCCCAGGGCTTGAGTCGATCCGACAGGCTCAGCACCGCGAAGTCGGCCCCGATCGGGGCGCCGGCCGCTGCGGCCACCGCCTGCACCGCCGACACTCCGGGCAGTACTCGAATCGAAACATGTTGGTACGCAGAATCATGGGCTGCCCCGACCCCCGCTGATGCCATCCCGAACACTCCGGCGCCCCCGCGGGAGACCACCGCCACTTTTTCGCCGCGGGCGGCCAGATCCAGCGCGAAGCGGGCGCGGTCCAGCTCGACGGTGTTGCCCGAGGTGTGCCGCTGCAACCCTTCGCGCTGCGGAACCCGCGCGACGTAGGGGCCGTAGCCCACCACGTGGTCGACGGTGGCCAGCGCCTCGGTGGCCTCGCCGGTGAGCCAGCCCTCGGGTCCGGGGCCGAGGCCGAGCACGAGAAGTTCGGCGGCGGGGGCAGATTCGATGGTGACGGCGACCTGATCTGCCGGGGTCCGGGAGCGCTGCCCGTTGCGGGAATCCCCGTCGACCACGATCAGCGACAGGTAGGGCACCTCGTCGGCTTCGTCCATTGCGGCGACCCGCAGCCAGCGCTGTTGCGGATGACTCGCGCGCTCGACGTAGTAGGCGTGCTCCAGGCGGCCCGCCGCGGCCAGGGCGCGGCGCACCGCCGGGAACGTGCGGCCCAGCTTCATGATGATGGCGCCGTCGGTGTCGGCCAGTCGCATCGCCAGCTCGTGCTCGCCCAAGGTGCCCGGCAGCACGGTCAGCACGTCGGTCTGGCGCACCAGCGGCATCCCGAGCGCGGCGGTGGCGGCGCTGAACGCCGGGATACCGGGAATGATCTCGGTGTCGAAGCGCGCCGACAGCCGATCGTGCATGTACATGAACGAGCCGTAGAACAGCGGATCGCCCTCGGTCAGCAGCGCCACCGTGCGGCCCGCAGCCAGGTGGGCGGCCAGCCGTGACGCCGAGTCCTCGTAGAAGTCGGCGAGCGCTCCGGCATACCCGCCGGGGTGGTCGGTGACCCCGGTGGTGACCGGGTAGCGCAGCTCCTCCTCGCGGACACCGGGCCGGATCAGGTCGGCCGCGATGGTGCGCGCATACGACGCCTTGTTGACCCCGGCGTGGTAGGCCACCACGTCGGCGTCGCCGATGATCCGGGCCGCCTTGCGGGTGATCAGCTCCGGGTCACCGGGCCCCAGACCCACCCCGTAGAACGTGCCGGTCATTCGGCATCCGAGGCGAGTGCGTTCAACGCCGACGAGGTGATCGCCGAGCCGCCGCGCCGACCGCGCACCGTCACGAACGGGATGTCGATGCCGTGGTCGGCGTGCAGTGCGGCCAACGCGGCTTTGGACTCGGCCGCGCCGATGAAGCCGACCGGGCAACCGACGATCACCGCTGGGCGCGGCCCGCCGTCGATGATCATTTCCAGCAGGTGGAACAGCGCGGTCGGGGCGTTGCCGATGGCGACGACGGCACCGGCGAGTTCGGGTTCCCACAGCGAGACAGCCGCCGCCGACCGGGTGGTTCCCCATTCCTTCGCCAGGTCCGGAACCCGTTCGTCGCGCAGGTAGCAGTGCACCTCGTTGCCGGCCGGCAGCCGCCCGGCGGTCACCCCGACCGCCACCATCCGGGCATCGCAGAGGATCGGCGCGCCGCCGTCGAGTGCGGCCCGTCCGGCCGGCACCGCGCCGGGGTGGATCAACACGTCCTTGGCGACATCGGTCTGTCCGGCACCGTGGATCATTCGCACCGCGAGCCGCTCGGCGCTGGCGGGGATGTGCGACAGGTCGGACTCGCGGCGGATGGTCGCAAACGATTCGACGTAGATGGCCGGGCCGTTATCGATATAGGCGTACCGCTTGGTCGGCCTGTTCACCGGTGTGCCTCCTGCACCTGGGGGATGAAGATGCCGTGCCACGGAGTCACGACCAGCTCGGGGTGCCCTAGCAGCGAACACCCCAGCTCCGTTGTCAGCAACCCGTCGGGAACCCTCACGTGCGTGCCGCCGGGCACCGAGCCGTAGGGTAGCGGACCCGACGGCTCGGGCAGCCGCGGATCGGCCGCCGCGCTCGCCGGCGGCCTGCCGAGTCCACGGACGTGCCAGGGCGCCCCGGGCCCGCCGCCGCGAGCGGCCTGAAACGCAGCCGCTACGGCGGACAGCCGGGCGGCGGCCTCGTCGATGTCGATCACGGCACCCCAGTGTTCGCCGATCCGCAGCTGCGCCGCCGTGCCGCTGATCGCCACCAGGCCGGCATCGGCGGAGCGGTCCCGCAGGTCGCCGCGGCCGTCGTCGAGGACGAACAGGAAGCGGCCGGGCAGCGCGGCGAGGCGTGGATCGGCGCACAGCAGCGCGTCCAGCCGTGCCGCCACCGGGCGCAGGTCTGCCCGTCCGCCGGCGTAACCGGTCTGCGGCGACACCAGGATGTTGCGGACCAGCTCGTGGCTGCGCGACGGCAACAGCCCGGTGGACTCCAGGGCGGCCACCGCATCGGGGGCGAGCTGGCCGTCGTGATCCGCCAACCCGCGCAGCTGCAGGTTGGCCCGCTTGGTCAGGTAGATCGAGCCGTCGGCGAACTCGGCGCTGACCTGCAGTAAGCGGGCCAGCGACGTGGCCGGCAGCCGGCCGCCGACCAGGCGCAGCCGCACCAGGAGTCCGTCGTCGGCCACCCAGGGCCGCAGCACGCCCGGGCACCGGTCGGCGCGGGTCCTCATCTGTCACACCCGCCACGTGGGGGACGGCATGCAGCAGTTGCCCGGCTTGGAGCGACAACACGAGTCCGGTCGTTCGCGCCGGTGCGTGCGGGTGGGAGCACCGCCTGATTGTCGCTCAGAGGCGGGCAACCACCACGCGCCCGCCCTCCGGTGACGGACGGGACTCGTGGGGTTTACCCGCCGAGCGCCGCCACCGCCGGGCCGAACATGGTGTCCTTGATCGCGCCCAGCGTGCCCGAGTCCTTGCCGGCCAGCGGTCGCAGCAACTCGGTTGCGACCGGGGTCACCGCACCCCCGGCGGCGGTGCTGCCCACGATGCCGAAGGCGGCGGCGCCCACCCCGCCGAACCGGCGGCCGGTGGTCATCGACGCCACCTGGGCCTGCGGGGTGAGCTTGGCCTGGATCAGCGCCGCCATGCCGGCGGTGAACGGAATCCGGATGTCGACCTCGGGCAGACAGAAGAAGCCACGGTCGGCACGCATCACCCGGAAGTCGTGGGCCAGAGCTAGCATCGCGCCGGCCCCGAACGCGTGGCCGACCACCGCCGCCGCGGTGGGGATCGGCAGCGTCAGCACCCGCGCGAGCAGGGCGTGCACCCGGCCGACGTACCAGTCGGTGCGGTCGCCGTTGGCCATCAGCCAGTCCAGGTCCAGGCCGTTGGTATAGAACTTGCCGCCAGCGGTGGTCACCAGGCCATGCGCCTTTCCCTCGGCGCTGGCGGCCAGCACGTCGTCGAGCACCCCGTTGATCTCGTCGAGAAACGCGGGGGAGAACCGGTTCTCGTCGTCGCCGAGGTCCAGCACGGCGATCTTGTCGTCATAGGTCAGGTTCACTTCGAGGGATCCTTTCTAGAGGGGTGGCCCGACCGACAACACGGCGCGGACCGCCGCATGCAGGTGGGCGCGGGCGATGGTGCTGCCCAACCGGTTCCGGCTGAGCACGATAGCGGTGGGCAGATCGACGACGCAGGTGGTGATGGTGTCGACGGCGGCGGCGTCGCGGCGCTCCCACAGGGCGTCCGCGAGCCGGATAAGCAAGCCGACCAGCTCGGCGTCGGTGCCGCGGAGCTGCTCGACCAGCTCCGGAGACAGGTCGTTATCGGGCAGTTCGTCGCGCTGGATCGCGAACAGTAGCTTGCAGGCGTCGGGATGACGCTCAGCGAACGCCACCGGCGCATCGGCGGCGGCAACCACGGCCTCCAGGGGGTCCGAGACCGCGTCCACCAGCTCGCCCTGCACCGCCAGGAAGCGTCGGGTTGCCCGCAGCCAGGCGGCGGCAACCAGCCCACCCCGCGAGCCGAACCCGTGGTAGACCGCGCCATTGGAGGCGCCGGTGGCCTCCCCGATCGCGCGAATCGTCACCGCCGCGGGGCCGGACCGCGCGGCAAGCGACTCGACGGCGTCGAGCACCTGCTCGGGGTCGTACACGCGCGGGCGGGGCATGGCCGTCACCGTAACAGAGCGAACGCTCTGTTACCAGGTGCGGTCGTCCGGATCTCGGCGTGACAGGATCGAACAATCATGAGCACTCCCGGATCCCGTCCCGTCGTATTCTCCGGCGCCCAGCCGACCTCCGACTCGCTTCACCTCGGAAATGCCCTCGGCGCGGTCGCTCAGTGGACCAGCCTGCAGGACGATCACGAGGCATTCTTCTGCGTTGTCGACCTGCACGCGATCACCGTGCCCCAAGACCCGGCGACGCTGCGCCGCCGCACGCTGGTGACGGCCGCGCAATACCTGGCGCTGGGTATCGACCCGGCCCGCAGCACTGTCTTCGTGCAGAGCCACGTGCCGGCCCACGCCGAGCTCGCCTGGGTGCTGGGCTGTTTCACCGGTTTCGGGCAGGCATCGCGGATGACGCAGTTCAAAGACAAGTCGCAGAAGCAGGGCGCCGACTCCACCACCGTGGGACTGTTCACCTATCCGGTGCTGATGGCCGCCGACGTGCTGCTCTACGACACCGAGGTGGTCCCGGTCGGGGAAGACCAGCGCCAGCACCTGGAGCTGGCGCGCGACGTCGCGCAGCGCGTCAACGCGCGATTCCCGCAGACCTTCCTCGCCCCCGAGCCGATGATCCCAGGGCCCACCCCCAAGTTCATGGCCCTGCGGGCCCCGACCGCCAAGAGGGGCAAGCTGGCGGCCACCGATGCCGGCCTGATCAGCCTGCTCGACGATCCCGCGAAAAGCGCCAAGAAGATTCGCTCGGCGGTCACCGACTCCGAGCGGGAGATCCGCTACGACCCAGAGACCAAGCCCGGCATCTCGAACCTGCTGACCATTCAGGCCGCGGTCACCGGTTCGGACGTCGAGTCCCTGGTCAACGGCTACGCCGGGCGCGGCTACGGCGACCTGAAGAAGGAGACCGCCGAAGCCGTCGCCGAGTTCGTCACCCCGATCAAGGCCCGGGTCGACGAGCTGCTCGCCGACCCGGCTGAGCTGGAGGCGGTATTGGCCGCCGGTGCGAACCGGGCGCGCGCGGCGGCCGCTGCCACGCTGACGCGGGTATACGACCGGGTGGGATTCCTGCCGTCGGCGAGATGAATAGAGCCGTGACCGAGCAGGCCGACCCCTCAAAGCCGGGCGTCATCGACCGGCTGCGGTCGCGGTACGGCTGGTTCGATCACGTGATGCGCGCGCAGGAACGCTACGACGATCGCCAGGGCAACTTTTTCGCCGCCGGGATGAGCTACTACACCATCTTCGCGCTGTTCCCGCTGGCGATGCTCGGGTTCTCCGTCGGCGGTTTCCTGCTGTCGCGGCGGCCCGAGGTACTCGACGAGATCGAGCGCCGGATCAAGCATTCGATCCCCGGCGAGTTCGGCAAAGAGCTCATCACGCTGATGGACAGCGCGATCTCCTCACGTGCCTCGGTCGGATTGATCGGCCTGGCGACCGCCGCCTGGGTGGGCCTGACCTGGATGGCCAACCTGCGCGAGGCGCTCTCGGAGATGTGGGAAACCCGTTCGGACAAAAAGGGTTTCGTCTCGTCCAAGCTCTCAGACCTGCTCGCGATGGTGTGGGCGTTCGGCGCCACGCTCGTCACGATTGCGCTGACCGCGCTGGCCGACCCGAAGCTGATGCGAAATATCCTGCGCTGGATGGGCGTTCCTGACTTCACCCTGCTCGGTGGGCTGCTGCGGGTCGCGTCGCTGACCATGGCGGCCGGGGTGTCGTGGCTGCTGTTCACCTGGATGATTGCCCGGCTACCCCGGGAATCGGTGAGCCTCAACAGCGCAATGGAGGCCGGTGCTATCGCCGCGGTCGGCTACGAACTGTTCAAGCAGGCCGGCTCGGTGTATCTGCAGTCGGTGATCAACGGCCCGGCCGGCGCGGTGTTCGGACCGGTTCTGGGCCTGCTGGTGTTCGCCTATGTCACCGCCCGGCTCATTCTGTTCGCTACCGCGTGGGCGGCGACGTCGGCGGACGGGTCAGCAGGTCAGTTCTCGGCCCGAACGGGGTAGCGGCTCATGATCGATACCCGGTTGAACGCGTTGATCGTGATCGCCGACCAGATCAACAGCGAAACCTGATCGTCGGTGAGGTGCTCGCGCAGCAGCGCGTACTCGTCGTCGTCCAGGTGCGCCTCGGAGATCCACGTGACCGCTTCGGCGATCTCGAGGGCGGCCCGTTCGGTGTCGGAGAACAGCTGGGTGTCCCGCCAGGCCGGCAGCACCGCGATCCGCTGCACGGTGTCACCGGCCTCCAGCAGCGCCTTGCTGTGCAGATTCAGGCAGAACGCGCACCCATTGATCTGGGACACCCGCAGATTCACCAGCTCCAGGACGGTCCGCGACAACCCGGCGTCGTCGGCACGTGCTCGCACCTCGGCTGCGGCATCAAGGTAGGCCCGGTAGACCGAGGCCGACTGCGTGTTGAGGGGGATTCGCGTCACGATCAGTTGGTGGCCGGGTCGACGAGGTCGGCGTACTCCGGGTGCTTGGTGATGTAGGCCTCCACGAACGAGCAGGTCGGCACCACGCGTTTTCCGGCCGCTCGGGTGTCGTCCAGGGCTGCACGAATCAGCGTGCTGGCCAGGCCGCGTCCACCGAACGCCTTGTCGATCACGGTGTGGTGGAAGATCCGCTGATCGCCGTTCTCGATGTAATCGGCGAACCCGGCCTGCTGGCCGTCGACGGTGATCCGGTACTGCCCGTTGTCGTGGGTGACGGTTGGTTCGCTCATCGCCGCAGCCTATCCGAGCCAGGCGCCGCGCCGCATTACCCGGCAGACCCGCCAATCCCGATCCAACACAACCAGGTCGGCGTCACGTCCGGCGGCCAGGACACCGGCCCGGTGCAGGCCGAGGATGTGCGCCGGAGTGGACGAGGTCATCCGCACGGCGCCGGCGAGGGCGGCATCGTCTGACCCGAGCAACCGCACTGCGGTCGCGAACAGCCGGTCCATGGTGGCGGTGCTGCCGGCGATCGTCGTCGTGCCGTGCAACCGGGCCACCCCGTCGTCGACATCGACGTCGAGCCCGCCCAGCGTGAACGCGCCGTCGCCGACTCCGGCGGCGGCCATTGCATCGGTGACCAGCGCGACCCGGTCCGGCCCGGCGGTGGCCATCACGTGCCGGATCACGCCCGCGTGCAGGTGCACGCCGTCGGCGATCAGTTCGACGGTCACCCGGGGATCGGACAGCAGCGCGGGAACCGGTCCCGGCTCGCGATGGTGCAGTGCCCGCATCGCGTTGAACAGGTGCGTGCCGACCCTCGCTCCGGCGTCGACTGCCTCCTTCGTCAGTTCGTAGCTGGCGTCGGTATGTCCAACGGCCACAACGATTCCCGCATCCACCAAGCGCCGGATGGTCGCGATGGCGCCGGGCAGCTCGGGTGCCAGCGTGACCATCGCGATCGTGCCGTCGCCGGCAACCAGCAGTGCGTCGACCTCGGCGTCGGAGGGGGCGCGCAGCTGTTCGCTGTTGTGTGCACCGCAGTGCAGCCGGCTCAGCCACGGCCCCTCTAGGTGAATGCCGTCCACCACGCCGCGCCGTGTCGCGGCAGCCAGTGTGCGTACCTGTGCCAGCAGGGTTTCCGGCGAGGCCGTCACCAAACTCGCCAGGCCCGCTGTGGTGCCGTGCGAGGCGTGCAACGCCGCCGCGCGGTCCGGATCGTCGGCGTAGGAGACGCCGGCGCCGCCATGGGAGTGCATATCGACGAAGCCGGGCACCAGCACACAGTCGTCGAATTCGGCGTCCGCGTGAACCGCCCCAGACCCGCAATCGGCGATCCGCTCGCCCGCCACCGACACCCAGCCGGGCCGGGGCACTGCGCCGTCGGCCACGACGGCGCCCGCGGCGATGACGGTCATGCCGACGCCTCGCTGCCTGGAACCAGAGCCTCGGCGTCCTCGGCGGGCCAGCGTCCGCCGTTCTCCCAGAAGTGCCGGATGTCTTCCAGCTGACGGCCTTTGGTCTCGGGGGCGTAGCGGTAGACGAAGCCCAGGCTGAGCATCGCCAGCACACCGAAGACCGCGAACGTCCCGGCGCCGCCCAGTGAGGTGAGCATGGTCAGGAAAACCGCGGCGACGATCGCATTGGCCACCAAATCGGAGGTCAGCATCGCCGAGGACCCCATGGCTCTCATTCTGGCCGGCAGGCTCTCGCCGGCGTACACCCACACCAGGGAGCCGAATCCGAAGGTGTAGCCGACGGTGAACAGCAGCACTCCACCGAACTTGACCGCCGCCAGTGCGTCGCCGAACGTCTCGCCGGCGGCGAACACCGCGACCAGCAGCAGGTTGGCCGCGACCATCGCGGCAATTCCCGACAGCAGGATCGGCCGCCGGCCGACGCGGTCGATGATCGCCAGCGAGACGATCATCGCGGTCAGGGCGGCGACCTGTACCAGTGCCGGCAGGATCAACAACGCGAAATCGCCTTCGAAGCCCATCTTCTCGAACAGTCGGGGGCTGTAGTAGACGATCGCGTTGATCCCGGTGATCTGGATGAAGAAGCCCAGGGTCACCACGAACAGCGTCGCCCGCAGATAGGGCGGTTGCAGCATCTCGCGGAGCACACCGACCCCGCCGGCCTGTTCCTCGGCCAGGGTGCGGCCGATCTCGGCCAACTCGCGCTGCGCGTCGGCCCCCGGTTCGATCCGCCGCAGGGTGCGTTCCGCATCGTCGACACGGCCCTTGAGCAGATACCAGCGGGCGGTGTCGGGGATGCGTGCCAGCAGCAGCGCAACCAGCACCGCCGGGACCGCGGCCAGGCCCAGCATCGCCCGCCAGTTGCCGGTGCCGGCCAGCAGGTAGGCGAACAGATAGCCGGCGATGATCCCGATCACGGTGGCCACCCCGTAGGTGACCAGCAGCGCGCCGCGGGCGTGGGCCGGCGCCGACTCGGCCACGAACACCGGGACCACCACCACCGATATCCCGATGGTGATGCCGAGCAGCAGCCGCGCCACGGTCAGCGTCGACACCGACGTCGCCGCCGCCCCCAGTACCGCAAATACCGCGTAGCCCAACGCCACCGAGACCATTGAGCGTTTCCGGCCGATCGCGTTGGCCAGCCACCCACCGGCCATGGCGCCGGCGATTTCACCGATCACCGTCGCGGTGGCGATCATCTCCTGCTGGGCCTCGGTCAGCCCGAAATCACGCTCGATGAACAACAGGGCGCCGGCGATATTGGACAGGTCGTAGCCGTAGATGACGCCGACACTGGCGGCGGCCACTCCCACCACCAGCGCCAGCGGCGAGGAGCGGCGCAGTTCGGCGAATCGGCCCATCCGGCTCACGGTAGGGGATGCGGTCGGCTACCGAATGCCCGCGTCGTGGTGCTCGGCCAGGGTCGCGTACCAATAGGTCAGCCCGGCCGCGACGAATTCGACGGCGCAGGCCGCGGTGAAGACCGGATGTGGCATGCCGACGTCGGCCATCGACATCAGCCGGGACACTCCGAGCAGCGCCATGGTGGCGGCCAGTAGGCGGACGGCTCCGGCCGGGATCAGGGAGCGCCGAAACGCCTCGAGGTAGCCGACTCCGAAGCCGATCAGCAGGGCACCGGCCGCGCGGGTCTCACTGTCCACGGTCGCGTTGACGGCCTGGCCGCCGGGAATGGAGTCCAGCGAGAACGCCATCCGGCTGATCCCCAGCGCGATCAGCAGCAGCCCGGTGAGCCAGCCGAATGCGCGCAGCGCCTTGATCACCATGCCGAGCCCCTTCCGGGGCGGCGGTTCACCGCCCGTGCACCCATGATGAGCCCGAACACCACGATCGTCCCGAAGATGCCCACCCCGACGCGCACCGGCACCGTGTCGTCGGATGGTGCCAGCAGCATGGCCTGCGGGTTCGGTGCCTCGGCCGCGGCGCGAGGCGCCACCAGCGACGGGTCGGGCTCGATCAGCGTCCCGACTCGGGTGCCGGCCGGGACGGAGAAGCCGTAGTCGAGCAGCTGCGCGGCCTGTTGCCAGGGCGGGATCGGCTGCCGGGTGCCGCGCAGCAGCACGGCCACCAGCCGGCGTCCGTCCCGGGTCGCGGCGCCGACGAACGTCTGTCCGGCGTCGTCGGTGTAGCCGGTCTTGCCGCCGAGGGCGCCCGGGTAGTTGTAGAGCAGCCGGTTGTCGTTCTCCAGCGGGTAGCCGGGTGTATCGCCGTAGCCCGGGAAGTCGAAGGTGCGGGTCGCGACGATGTTGCTGAACGCCGGGTTGTTCCAGGCGTAGCGGTAGAACAGCCCGATGTCGTAGGCCGAGGTGCTCATGCCGGGCCCGTCCAGCCCGGAGGGGGTGGCGGCGCGGGTGTCGCGGCCGCCGAGCCGCGCGGCCAGGGTGTTGATCTTGTGCAGCGCCACATCCCAGCCGCCGAGCTGCATGGCCAAGGCGTGCGCGGCGTCGTTGCCCGATCCCATCAGCAAGCCGTGCAGCAACTGGTCGACGGTGAAGTGGCCGCCGGGGCCGACGCCGACCCGGGTGCCTTCGGCGTTGGCGTCATCCTGGGTGCCGGCAACCACCATGCTGGGGTCCAGCTCGTTCAGCGACGCCATCGCGGTCAGCACCTTGATCACACTGGCCGGCCGGTGCCGGCCGTGCGGATCGCGGGCGGCGATCACCGCGCCGCTGTCCAGGTCTGCCACCAGCCAGGATTCGGCGGAGACCTCGCTGGGCACCGGCGGGGTGTCGGGTGCGGCCACGATCCCGCAGCCGGACAGGGCCTCGCCGCCGACCGGGGTGGCCGGCACGGGCAGCGGCAGCGGGGGAGCGCCGGCCTGGGGCACTTCGGAGGCGTCGACCGCGGGTGGGGTGCTGACCTGATACGGGCAGCCGACCGTTCCCGCGTTCAGACCCGGGGTGGGGTCGGCGGTTGCGGCGGGTGCGGCCAACAAGCCGAGTGTCAGCAAGCCGGCGGCGGTGCGTACGAGGAACATTGTCTGACCACGGTAGGGCAGCGACCCCTCGATCTCGGGGAGCCACGCTGTGGCTGGTGGGACGGACGTTGTATCTGTGGCGTATCGCTGCGCCTACTGCTGGATTCCCAGAATCAACCCGAGGCCGCGTTCGATTTCCTGCGTGGTGTCCGGCAACAGCGTGCCGAGTCGCTCCAGCAGACGGCTGCGGGCCACCGCACGCACGCCACGGCAGAGCGCGACGCTTTCGGTATCGACGCCCTCGCCCGGCGAAACGTGCGGCCGCAGGGGAGTGTGGGCCAGCGAACTCGATACCGGCACCACGATGATGAGTTCGTCATCGATACCTGTGAGGAGGTCGTCGACAGACACGACGACCGCGGGGCGATGTTTGCCGGGCTCACCGGCGCGGGCAGCACCCAGGGCCACAAGCCAGAGGTCGCCGCGGCGGGGCTCACTCAAGGCCGTCGCCGACGGTGGCATCCCAGTCGCGCAGCTCCGGTAGCGCCGCCTCGGCGCGGGTGGCGTGGCGCTCGGCTCGGAAGGCGGCCTCCCGCTCGGCGGCGGCGGCCAGTTCGGCGAGCAGGACGGCCATTGAGACACCTCGCTCGCGGGCCTGAGCGGCCAGCCGGTCTCGGGTCCGTACCGGGACCCGGATCGTAGTAGTCGAGGTAGACATAATTTGTAGTCTAATGCAGCGCCACAACCGGGCGCTCATCCAGTCAGGTCGAAGTACGCCAGGCCCGGCCCGGCGATCCGGCCCATCCACAGCCGGCCGTCCGCCTCGACCACGCCGGTGGCCAGCCCGAAGTCGGGGTGCTCGGTGCGGAACTGGGTCAGCACCCGCCCGTCGTCGGCGTCGAAGGCGACCACCCACACCACCGACCTCGGGTCCGGTAGCCAGCGATAGGGCAGCAGCCGCCACAACATCCGGCGCAGCACCGGCGCGCGGGGACTCAGCCAGTCCGACAGCGCATTGCGATCGGAGACCATCGCGACCCAGATCCGTCCGTCGAGCCCGGTCGAGATGTTGTCGGGATGGCCGGGAAGTTCGGTGACCAGCGCGGTGATCGAACCCCGGTGGGGACCGGTCAGCCAGTACTTGGACAGTCGGCGCCCGGTGCTCTCGGCGAACACCACGGCGGATTCGTCGGCGGTCAGCGTGACACCGTTGGCGAAATGCAGCCCCGTCACCAGCACGCTCACCGTGCCGTCGGGACTGCGTTGCAGCAGTGACCCGCTGCCGCGGGCCTCGATCACCGAGCCCTTGTAGTGCTCGTAGTGGAACCGGCTGGTGGATTCGGTGAAATAGATTGTGCCATCGGTAGATTCGACGGCGTTGGAGCAGAATCGCAGCGGCCGTCCGGCCACCTCGGCGACCAGGGTCTCCAGCTGCTGGGTTTGCGGGTCATAGCGCAGCAGCCCGCGGTGACTGTCGCAGATCAGCAGCCGGTGATCGCCGGTGAAGGCCAAACCCAGTGGGCGCCCGCCGGTGTCGGTCACCACCCGCGGCGCGCCGCCTGCCGCGTCGACGGCGATGATGCGGCCGTCCTCGATCCCGGTCCAGATGGTGCCGTCGGCCGCGGCGACGACATCCTCGGGAGCGGTACCGGGAATCTCGACGAGCCGCAGCGCCGGCGTGGGATCGGGCGGGGGCAACGGCCGTGACGCCGGGGGCTGCCAGCGGACGGGGTCGATACGCGGCTTGTGCACTGCTGCATTGTCTCTGACCGGCCGCACTGAGCAATCCCCGCGCCTAGGCTGGTGGCGATGACGGCATCGGTGGAGGACTTCGAGGCGCTGCGGCCTCACCTGCTGGCGGTGGCCTACCGGCTCACCGGCATGTTCGCCGACGCCGAGGACATCGTGCAGGACGCCTGGCTGCGTTTCGACGCCGCCGAACGTGACCACATCGTCGACCCGCGGGCCTGGCTGACCACGGTGGTGAGCCGCCTGGGTCTGGACCGGCTGCGTTCGGCGGCGCGGCGCCGCGAGTCCTATGCCGGCGAGTGGCTGCCCGAGCCGGTGGTGACCGGCGTCGACGACGCGGATCCGTTGTCGTCGGTGGTGGCCGGCGAAGACGCCCGGTTCGCCGCCATGGTGGTGCTGGAGCGGCTGACTCCCGATCAGCGGGTGGCCTTCGTGCTGCACGACGGGTTCGCGGTGCCGTTCGGCGAGGTGGCCGGGGTGCTTAACACCACCGAAGCCGCCGCCCGCCAGCTGGCATCGCGTGCCCGCAAGGCCGTTACGGCGGATCCGCCGCCGCAGCCTGACCCGCGCCACGACGAGGCGGTCGGCTCCTTGATGGCCGCGATGGCATCTGGTGACCTGGCGGCCGTGGTGGCGCTGCTGCACCCCGACGTGACGTTCACCGGCGACGCGAATCGCCGGGCGCCGACCGCCCCGCGGGTCATTCACGGTCCGGAGAAGGTGGCCCGATTCCTGCTCGGCCTGGCGCGCCGCTACGGCCCGACCCTGATCACCGCGAACCAACTGGCACTGGTCAACGGCGAACTCGGCGCCTACACCCCGGGCGCGCCCGGGGCCGACGGGTTCCCCGAGCTGATGCCGCGCGTCACCGCGATGACGGTGAGCGGCGGGCGGGTGGTGGCGATCTGGGATATCGCCAACCCCGACAAATTCACCGGATCCCCGCTTCGTCCCGTGAGCAGATCGGAGAAATGAGCATGCCCAGTAGCACGATGGAGAAGATGGGCGCGTTGATGTTTCGCGCCATGGACAAGATGCGCCACCGCGACGCCTTCGACATCGGCAATCCCACCGGTACGGACTTCACCGGCTTCGACAAGTCCCGGCAGATCCTGCTGGTCACCTTCAAACGGTCGGGTGAGGCGATGCCGAGCCCGATCAACCATGGTGTCGATGCCGGAAAGCTCTACGTGCGCACTGAGGCGTCCACCGGCAAGGCCAAACGAATCCGCAACAATCCGAACGTCGTCGTGGTCCCCAGCAGCCTGCGTGGGAAACCCGAAGGGCAACCGGTGGCCGCGATCGCCCGGATTCTGCCCGAGTCCGAACACGGGCACGCCGAACGCGTGATCGCTGCCAACTGGAGTCCGGCGATGCGGATCTTCGAGCGCGGTCTGGACAAGGGCAGTGCGGCCGCCGGCATCCCGATCGCCTACATCGAGATCAGTCCCGCGAGTCAGCCTCGTTGAGCCAGGGCACCCGGCAGGCATCCCCGGAATCGAAGCCCTGCTCGGTGATGCCCAACGCCGAGTACATCCGGGATCGCATGTTCTCCACGCCGATCTGGTAGGTCAGCTCGATCACCCCGGCGTCACCGAACCGGTGCCGTAAATCGGCGACCTGTTCGTCGGTGACCGAATGCGGGTCGGTGGTCATCGCGTCGGCGTAGGCGATCGCGGCCCGCTCGTCCGCGCTGTACAGCGGGGAGGTCGCGTAGTCGTCGATCTGCTTGAGCCGGTCGGTGTCGATCCCCTCCAGTCGTTGCAGCATGGATCCGAAGTCCACGCACCATGAGCAACCGACGGTGCGGGCAGTCCAGAACACGGCCAGATCCCGCGGCCCGGCCGGCAGCTTGCGCGACGCGGACTGCAGCAGGCCCTCGTGCACCGCATTGGCCACCAGCAGCCGCGGGTGATACGCGGCGACAGCGAAGGGCTCGGGCACTTCACCGAAGCGCCGCTTGGCGTAGCGGTACATGGCACGCACCAGCATGTTGGTGCGTTTCGGCGGTAGCGGGTCGATGCGAGGTTTGGTAGTCATACCCGTTAGACGAGACGGCCCGGGCATCTGTGACAGCCCCCCGGGTGCGCCGAGCGTGTACTCAGCCCGAAAACGCCGAATTTTCGGTCTGAATGCACGTTCGGCGAACGTCAGATCAGGAAAGGAACCAGCGCTTTGCGGTCGGTCGGGTAGTCGACGAACTTCTCCTGGTACCACTTGTGGGTGCCCAGGGCCCGGGGGATCAGATTGCCGGCGGTGATCAGCAGGATGGCGACGCCGGGCAGCGCCCAGGTCAGGATCGCAAAACCCGTCCACGCCGTCATCTCACCCAAATAGGCCGGGCTGGTGACGAACCGGAAACCGCCGCCGAACGGAATTCGGTACTCGGCCACATCCGAGCCACCGGGATTGTTCTTGTCGCGCAGGTTGCGCACGATCGACTCGGAGTTGACCAGCAGGGCGAACCCGCACAGGTAGACCGCCAGGCCGATCAGGAACCGCGGGTCGGTCAGCCAGCTGGTGCCGTACTGGTGAAAGTAGTCGTGGCTGAACAGCGCACCGTTGAGGTAGCCGTGCATCGAGGTGACGAGCATGCCCATCACCACCACCGAGATGTTGAACGTGCTGCGCTTGCCGGGCACCTGGCGGATCGCCAGCGGGAAGAACCAGCCGCGGTTGGCGTAGTGCAGCGCCCAGATCCCGGCGAGCACCAGCGACGTCGGCTCGAAGCGGGCCGGCCCGCTCAGGTAGGCGACCAGGAACACCACGGTCGCCGGGATCTCCATCAGCCACCAGCCGAACTTGGGGTTCAGGTTCAAGCCGAGCTTCGTCGTCGAGAACCGGCCGTAGGAGCTCTGGCCGAAGAAGCCGCCGACGATCACGAACGCCGCGAAGGCGAACGCTGCGGTCAGGACGGTGTCGTAGAAGGTGTTGCCGGTGTACCAGTGCATGCGTAGTGTCCTATCACGCCGTCGGATCTAGCTGACGAGCAGACGCCAAAGCCCCCATTTCGCGGAGAAATTGGGGGCTTTCGCGACTGCTCGCGCCAAAGGGGAAAGAATCAGCGGGCGAACATCAGCGCCCGCTTGACCTCCTGGATCGCCTTGGTGATCTCGATACCGCGAGGGCAGGCATCCGTGCAGTTGAACGTGGTGCGGCAGCGCCACACCCCGTCGACCTCGTTGAGGATGTCCAGGCGCTCGGCGGCGGCCTCGTCGCGGCTGTCGAAGATGAACCGGTGGGCGTTGACGATCGCGGCCGGCCCGAAGTAGGCACCCTCGCTCCAGTACACCGGGCAACTCGTGGTGCAGATGGCGCACAGGATGCACTTGGTGGTGTCGTCGTAGCGGTGCCGGTCGGTCTGACTCTGGATGTGTTCACGGGTGGGATGGTTGCCGGAGGTGATCAGGTACGGCTTGATCGCCTTGTAGGCGTCCATGAACGGTTCCATGTTGACCACGAGGTCTTTTTCCACCGGAAGCCCACGCAGCGGCTCGATGGTCAGCGTCAGCTCCTTGCCCGGCTTCTTAGGCAGGATGTCGCGCATCAGCAGCTTGCAGGCCAGCTTGTTGTTGCCGTTGACCCGCACCCCGTCGGAGCCGCACACGCCGTGCGCGCAGGACCGGCGGAAGGTCAGCGTGCCGTCCAGGTAGCTCTTCACGTAGATCAGCAGGTTGAGCAGCCGGTCGGTCGGCAGCGCCGGAACCCGGAAGCTCTGCCAACCGTCGGTGGCGGCGTAGGCGTCGGGGTTCTCCGGGTTGTACCGAGCGATCTTGAGCGTGACCATCTGCGCGCCCTCGGGGACCGCGGGCAGCGGCGGGTCACCGGCCGGGGCAGTGTCGACCAGCGCCGCCGGTGCCGCGCTTGTCGATGGCCCCGGCGAGCAGCATCCGCCCTCGGACGAGCAGCAACCGGAGTCAGCTGAGGAGGACATCAGTACTTCCGTTCCTTCGGTTCGTAGCGGGTCTGCACCACCGGCTTGTAGTCCAGCCGGATGTCGGCGATGAGGTCGGGTCTGTGCTTATCGTCCCCAATGTCCTTGTAGGCCATGGTGTGGCGCATGTAGTTGACGTCGTCACGGTTGGGGTAGTCCTCGCGGGCGTGCCCGCCGCGCGATTCCTGGCGGTTCAACGCACCCAACACGGTGACCTCGGCCAGCTCCAGCAGGAAGCCCAGCTCGATCGCCTCCAGCAGGTCGGAGTTGAAGCGCTTGCCCTTGTCGTGCACGGTGATCCGGGCGTACCGCTCCTTGAGCCCGTGGATGTCGCTCAGCGCCTGCTTGAGGGTCTTCTCGGTGCGGAACACCGCGGCATTGTTGTCCATCGACTGCTGCAGCGCGCCACGGATGTCGGCGACCCGCTCGTTGCCGTGCTCGGAGAGGATGTCGCCCACCCAGCCGACCACCATGTCGGCGGGGTTCTCCGGCATGTCGACGAAGTCATGCGCGTTGGCGTATTCGGCGGCGGCGATGCCCGCACGGCGGCCGAACACGTTGATGTCCAGCAGCGAGTTGGTGCCGAGCCGGTTGGCGCCGTGCACCGACACGCAGGCGCATTCACCGGCGGCGTACAGGCCCGGCACGGTGTTGGTGTTGTCGCGCAGCACCTGGCCGGTGTTGGTGGTCGGGATGCCGCCCATCACGTAGTGGCAGGTCGGGTAGACCGGCACCAGCTCCTTGACCGGGTCCACGCCCAGGTAGGTGCGGGCGAACTCGGTGATGTCGGGGAGCTTCTCCTCGAGCACCTCTTCGCCGAGGTGGCGCACGTCGATGTAGACGTAGTCCTTGTTCGGTCCGGCGCCGCGGCCTTCGAGCACCTCGAGCACCATCGAGCGGGCCACGATGTCGCGTGGAGCCAGGTCGACGATCGTCGGGGCGTAGCGCTCCATGAACCGCTCACCGTCGGCGTTGAGCAACCGCCCGCCCTCACCGCGCACAGCCTCGGAGATCAGGATGCCCAGGCCGGCCAGGCCGGTCGGGTGGAACTGGTGGAATTCCATGTCTTCGAGCGGGAGGCCCTTGCGGAACACAATGCCCAGGCCGTCGCCGGTCAGGGTGTGCGCATTCGAGGTCGTCTTGTACATCCGGCCCGAGCCACCGGTGGCGAACACGATGGCCTTGGCGTGGAAGACGTGGATGTCACCGGTCGCCAACTCGTAAGCAACGATGCCGGTGGCCACCGGACCCGACGGCGTCTCGGTGAGCACCAGGTCCAGCGCGTAGAACTCGTTGAAGAACTCCACCCCGTGCTTGACGCAGTTTTGGTACAGCGTCTGCAGGATCATGTGGCCGGTCCGGTCGGCGGCGTAGCACGCGCGGCGCACCGGGGCCTTGCCGTGATCGCGGGTGTGCCCGCCGAACCGGCGCTGGTCGATGCGGCCTTCTGGGGTCCGGGAGAACGGCATGCCCATGTTCTCCAGGTCCAGCACCGCGTCGATGGCCTCCTTGGCCATGATCTCCACCGCGTCCTGGTCGGCCAGGTAGTCGCCGCCCTTGACGGTGTCGAAGGCGTGCCACTCCCAGTTGTCGTCCTCGACGTTGGCCAGCGCGGCGCACATGCCGCCCTGGGCCGCGCCGGTGTGGCTGCGCGTGGGGTAGAGCTTGGTCAGCACCGCGGTGCGGGCCCGGGGGGCCGCCTCGACGGCCGCGCGCATCCCGGCGCCGCCGGCACCGACGATCACCACGTCGTATCGATGTTCTTGAATCACCGCGATATCACCCGTTCGCTAGGAGAATCTGCCGTCAAGAAATGTTCGCGTCGAAGCTCAGCAGCACGTAGCTGCCCAGCACCAGCGTGAAGATGATCGACACCGCCAGCAGCGTCATCAGCCAGAACCGGCTGCGGGAGCTGCGGGTGTAGTCGCCGATGATCGTGCGCAGTCCGTTGCCGCCGTGCAGTTCGGCCAGCCACAGCAGGCACAGGTCCCAGATCTGCCAGTACGGATGATGCCAACGCTCCGCCACGTAGTTGAAGTCGATGCGGTACACGCCGTCCTGCCACATCAGCATGACGAACAGGTGCCCGAGCACCAGGAAGATCAGCGCGGCGCCGGAGAACCGCATGAACAGCCAGGTGTACTTCTCGAAGTTGGGCATCCCGCTGTGGCGCTGCGGCGCACGCGGGTCGCCGAGGCTGGCCGGGCGGTCGCGGTCCAGGCCGCGAACCGGAGCTATCGGGCCCCGGCGGCCTTGTACGTCAGTTGTGCTCATAGGAACCGCTCCACCATGTGCATGCCGATCCGAACCACGACCGGGACCATTACCACCAGCCAGATGGCGCCGACCGCCACCAGCATCTGGCGGTGCCAGCGGGTGCCCTGCCACCAGAAGTCGATCAGGATCAGCCGGACCCCGTTGAGGCCGTGGAACAGCACCGCAGCCACCAGGCCCAGCTCCATCAGGCCCACGAGCGGGGTCTTGTAGGTCGCGATCACCTCGGTGTAGGCCTCCGGGCTCACCCGCACCAGGGCCGTGTCGAGCACGTGAACGAAAAGGAAGAAGAAAATCGTCGCACCGGTGATCCGGTGCAGCGCGAACGCCCACATTCCCGGGTCGCCCTTGTACAGACTCTGCCGCCGGAATCGCGTCGCATCCGACCGCGTCCCCGGCAGCGCAGTCGCATCGGCGGATGTCGCCGTCATCTGCGCCTCCCAATTTTCTGCAGCGGCCCGCTGCGCCCGGCTATACCGTGCGTACGGTCGCTCCGCAACGCCATCGCTGTCAATAAACCTCGGCAAGGACTCTAAACCCATCAACAGGTCCGAAACGACCACGCAAAAGTTACTGACGAGTAGGCAAGGCCTGCGACTACGCTGAAATGTGATTGCTGCTGACGGACGGACGAGGTGATGTGGTGCGCTCGGATCGACAGGAGATCTGTTGAATGTCCCACGAAATCGACTGGGATATGTTGCGGCGCAATGCAATCATTGTTTCAGCTAATGCCTACGCGCCGTACTCGGGCCTGCGGGTCGGTGCGGCCGGATTGACCGACGACGGCCGGGTCGTCACCGGCTGCAATGTGGAAAATGTCTCATACGGGCTGGGTCTGTGCGCCGAGTGCGCGGTGGTCTGCGGGCTCTACGCCGCCGGCGGCGGACGGCTGGTGGCGCTGTCATGCAGCAACGCCGACGGGAATCTGCTGATGCCGTGCGGCCGATGCCGCCAGGTACTGCTCGAACACGGTGGTTCGCAGCTGCTCATCGATCACCCGGCGGGGGCACGGTCGTTGGCCGAGCTGCTGCCAGACGCGTTCGGACCTGATGCGCTGCCATGAGCATGCCGGCCTCCTTTGATGCCCCGACGCTGATCGCCACCAAGCGTGACGGCCACCGGCTGCCCGATGCCGGGATCGACTGGCTGATCCACGGCTACACCGCAGGCCTGATCGCCGAAGAGCAGATGTCTGCGCTGCTGATGGCGATCTACCTGCGCGGGATGGACGCGGCCGAAACCGTGCGCTGGACCTCGGCGATGATCGCCTCGGGGGAGCGGATGGACTTCACCGACCTGAGCCGCGGCGGCAAGCCCCTGAAAACGGTGGACAAGCACTCCACCGGCGGGGTCGGCGACAAGATCACCCTGCCGCTGGTTGCTGTCGTTGCCGCCTGCGGAGCAGCGGTACCGAGCGCGTCGGGGCGCGGCCTGGGCCACACCGGCGGCACCTTGGACAAACTGGAGTCGATAGCAGGTTTTGACGTGGCGCTGTCCACGGCGCGGCTGCGCGAGCAATTGGCCGGCGTTGGCGCCGCGGTCTTCGCCGCCGGCACGCCGGGGCCGGCCCACGCCCAACCCTAAGCAATGCGGGAGGCGACCTCCACCGC
>CAXYUC010000074.1:0-20925 GCA_964292075.1 uncultured Mycolicibacter sp. | reverse complement strand
ACGACGTGAGCGGCGCATCGTCAACCTGCGCTTCACCCGGCGCTGGGGCCCACATGGGGTCCCGGTAGTAATGGCGCAAAAAACAACGAGGTTCGCGTAGCGCCTGGTCGGCGGTGATTTCTCGGTTCGGGCTGCGGGCCGGGGTGGTTGGTGCTTGGCTTGGCTGCCGATGAGGTTGGTCGGCGTTTTGGAGGCTGGGGTTCGTGGCGACGCGGGTATTCGCGGACGAGGAGTTGCAGCGCCTGCGGGAGTTCCCGGAGATCAGTCGTGAGGAGTTGTTCCGGTACTTCACGCTGACCCCGGCGGATCTGGCGTTCGTTGCTCCGCAGGGCAGGGGCCCTGCGGTCCGTCTGGGCCTGGCGGTGGCGTTGTGCACCTTGCCGTGGCTGGGGTTCGTGCCGGACAAGGTGTCGTCGGCGCCGCCGGTGGCGGTGGCCCGGTTGGCGGATCAGCTGAATGTCGATGCGGTGCAGCTTCGTTCGTATGGCAAGCGGGCGCAGACGCGGACCGAGCATGTGCGGCTGGTGGCCCAGTATCTGGGGTGGCGGCCTGCCGGGTCGATGGAGTTGAAGGAGCTGGATGAGTTCCTTCTGGCGCGGGCGATGGAGCACGATTCGCCGACGCTGTTGTTCCGGCTGGCGTGTGAGTACCTGATCTCGGCGCGGGTGATCCGGCCGGGCCCGGACACGGTGGTCCGCCGGGTCGCGCATGCTCGCACGCAGGCGCAGCGGGAGACCTATGACCGGTTGGCGCGCGAGTTCACGCCGCAGCGGTGTAAGGAACTGGATGCGTTGCTGGTCGCCGACCCGTCTATCGGGATGTCGCGGTTGCGGTGGTTGTCGACCGGCCCGGTGGAGGCGTCGGCGACCGCGGTGAAGGCCGAGGTCGAGAAGCTGGTGTTCCTGCGCAACCTGGGCGCGGATGAGCTGGATATGTCGGTGCTGCCGGCGGAGCGGCGGCGGTTCCTGGCGACTGTGGGCCGACGCTTGACGGGCCAAGCCTTGGAACGCCGGGATCCGCAACGCCGCTACCCGATCCTGCTCACGGTGTTGGCTCAGTCGGCCACCGATGTGCTCGACGAGGTGGTGCAGCTGTTCGATCAGGCGATCTCGGCCAGGTTGAGCAAAGCCGAACGCCGGATGCGCGACGAGCTCGCCGAGCGCGGTAAGGCCGGAGAGGATCGGCAGGGGTTGCTCGACGACTTGCTGGCCATCATCACCGACACGCAGATCCCTGACGAGGAGATCGGCGGCCTGATCCGGGGCGATCGGATCGGATGGGAGCGGTTGCGGGCCGCGGTCGCGCAGGCCAAACCTCGGCTGCCGCGCGATCACGGGCACCTGGCCGCTCTGGACAGCTCGTACTCCTATCTGCGGCAGTTCACCCCGCAGGTGCTGTCGACAGTCCGGTTCGCCGGCGGCACCGCGGCGATCGAGCTGCTGATCGGGGTGCACATGCTGCGGGAGCTGAATGCGACCGGTACCCGCAAGGTGCCCGACGACGCGCCGACGGGGTTCGTGCCGACGAAGTGGCGCGGCTACCTCGACGAGGCCCGCAAAGCCGGCAACACCACCGCCTATCGGCACTACTGGGAGCTGTGCGTGCTGCTGGGGCTGCGGGACGGGTTGCGCAGCGGCGACGTGTTCGTGCCGGGGTCGCGCCGCTACGCCGACCCGGCCGCTTACCTGCTGACCCCGCAGGCGTGGGAGCCGCAGCGTGACGAGTTCTGCCGCCTGGTCGGCAAGTCCGCTGATCCGGCCCGCGCCCTGGCGACCGCCACCGACGAGCTGCACGACGCTATGAGCGAGTTGGAGAAGGTGCTCGCCGACGGCGACGGCCCGGTCCGTCTCGATGAGGCCGGTGACCTGGTGGTCTCGCCGCTGTCGGCAGAAGACGTTCCGGCCGAAGCGGTGGCGTTGAAGCAGGAGTTGACGGAGATGCTGCCGTTCGCGCCGATCGTGTCGCTGTTGATCGAGCTGGACAAACGCACCGGCTACCTGGACTGCTTCACCCACGCCGGCGGTAAGCAGTCCCGCACCCCGGAGTTGAAGCGCAACCTCATCGCGGTGCTGCTGGCCTACTCCACCAACCTGGGTCTCACCCGTATGGCGGAGGCCTCCGGCATCTCCTACGACATCCTGGCCTGGACTTCGGAGTGGTATGTGCGGGAGGAGACGCTGCGGGCGGCGAACCTGACGATCATCGACTACCACCAACGCCTGCCGCTGACCCCGATCTTCGGGGCCGGCACCCTGTCCTCCAGTGATGGGCAGCGGTTCCCGACCCGTGGCAAATCGGTCACTGCCAGAGCGTTGAGCCGCTATTTCGCGAACGAAGGACTGAGCACGTATACCCATGTCACCGATCAGCACGCCACCTACGGCACGAAGGTCATCGTCGCGACGAGACGTGAAGCTCACTACGTGCTGGACGAAATCCTCGGCAATGCAACGGATCTGCCGATCACCGAGCATGCGACCGACACGCACGGCGTCACCCTGGTGAACTTCGGGCTGTTCGACCTGCTCGGGTTGCAGCTCTCGCCCCGCATCCGGGACCTGGGCCGGATCACCCTGTACCGGGCGGCGCCGCGAGCCCAGGTCGAGTCCGCGTTCCCGCACGCGGGCCCGCTTTTGACCCGGCGGTGCAATCTCGATCTGATCGCCGAGCACTACGACGACCTGCTCCGGCTGGCCGGGTCGCTGAAGTTCGGGCACGCCACCGCGTCGCTGCTGGTCGGCAAGCTGTCGGCGTCGGGCCGGCAGAACGCCCTCGCGGCGGCGCTCAAGGAGTACGGGGCGCTGCGGCGCACGATCTACGCCGCCCGGTATCTGTCCGACCCGGGCTATCGACGCAAGATCTCCCGCCAGCTCAACAAGGGCGAATCCCTGCACGCGCTCCGCCGCGACCTGCTCTACGCGCATGAAGGAACCGTGCGCGCGAGGCACCTGGAGGGACAGACCGAACAGGCATGGTGCCTCACGTTGGCGACCAACGCCGTCATCGCCTGGACCACGGAGTATTACGGTCTGGCGACCGAACAGATGCGGCGGGCCGGGCGGCGCATCGATGACGAGGTGCTGGCGCACATTTCTCCGGCGCACAGCGAGAACATCAACTTCTTCGGCGCCATCGAGGTCGACATCGACGCCGAACTGGCCCAGCTCGGCCCCACCGGGTACCGGCCGCTGCGGGTCCGCGACACCCTCTTCTGACCGCCGGCTACCACCTTCCGGGAGAGGGTGCTGGGGCGTAGCTGGGCACATCGGTGGCCTGGGTTGGGTCAGCGACAGCGTGGTGGTTCGGTGGCGGTGAGGACGCGGTCGCTGATCGGGCGCAGCTGGGCGTAGGCGTCGGCGACGGGCAGCACGAGCCCGGTGGGGTGCCGGCTCTGCCAGTCGGCGGCCGCCACGCCGGGGGCGTAGGAACGGGCCGGGGGGGAGGTGGGGGGGCGGGCCCCCGGGGGGGGGGGGTCGGCGGGGGAGGAGGCGGTCGCGGACGGGGGGCGGCGGGGCGTGGGCGTCGGCGCGGGGCAGCACGAGCCCGGGGGGGGGCCGGCTCTGCCAGTCGGCGGCCGCCACGGCGGTGGCGAAGTAGCGGCCGGGGTTGCAGGTGGTGGCGCGGACCCGGGTCGGGTCGAGTTCGTCGGGGCCGGGTACAGAGATGACCGCGGTGGCCGGGTCGAGGCCGCTGACCCCGGAGGCCGGGTCAACGGACAGTCGGATGGTGGTTCCGGTTGCGGCGCAGGTGGATTCGACGGTGGCGGGGCGACCGATGATGGCGGGGAACAGCAGGGTGTCGGCGGCGCACCAGGTGTAGAGCTGGTGGCCGTCGACGGTGAACCGGTGCGGGGTGGGATTGAGGGTCAGGCCCCAGCCGAGGATGCGGTGCCGGTCGTCGTATTCGATGTCCGCGGCGGCGGGCGCGTTCTCGACGTCGGCGACGCTGGCGCCGGCGGCGGTAGCGAGCTGTTCGATGGTGATCGGTTCACCGGCCGCGAGCAGCCGCATCGCGGTGCCCATCAGGTTCGTTCCCGTATTGGCGGTGGAGTCGAACAGTGTGTCGACGATGGTGGTGGCGAACGGGTTGGTCGTCATCGCTGGTGTCCCCTCGGAGCGTGTAGTCACGGGTGTGGGATCGAGTGTCGGGCTTGCCACCGCAGGGAAGGTCAAGCGCCGCAGCCGCATGTCCTCGGATCCGGCACCCACGGCGGGGCGGCGGCTCGGTCGTGGCTGGTCGCCCGGGTCAACGCGTCGTGGTGGTGGTGTTCGAACTCGTCGATGCGGCGGCGCTGCTCGTCGAGGTCGCGGATGCGGTCCTCGATCCGGGTCCGGGAGCGGGCCAGTAGTTCGGCCAGCTGCGGTCCGACCGGCCGGGCGCTGTCGTCGCAGGTGGCGGCGAGCTGACGGATTTCGGCCTCCGTGAGGCCGAGGCCGCGCAGGGTGGCGATGACCTCGACGCACCACAGCGCGTGTTCGTCGAAGAGCCGGTATCCGGCCCGGCTGCGGCCGAGGCTGTAGATCAGGCCCAGGTCGTGGTGGCGGCGTAGTACTTTCGCCGGCACTCCGGTGCGGCGGGCCAGGTCTCCGATGGTCATCACCGGTGTGTTCATGACGGCTCGATCCGGTCCTCAGCCCGCGCAGCAGGACAGCTTGGCGACATCGGCGGTGAAGGTTTGGGCGGTGAGTTTCAGCGCTTCGGCCATGGTCAGATACGGCGCCCAGGTGCGGGCGAGCTGGTCGACGGTCATGCCCGCGGTGATCGCGTACCCGGCGGCGGTGATCAGATCCCCGGCACCCTCGGCGACGGCGTGCACGCCTAGCACCCGCCCGGTCCCGGCCTCGGCGACGAGTTTGACCACACCACGGGTGTCCCGGTTGACCAGGGCACGCGGCACGTTCGCACCGGTGAGCAGCCGCGACTCGGTCCGTAATCCGGCTGCGGCGGCTTGGCTGTCGGTGTGGCCGACCGCGGCGATGGCCGGGCTGGTGAATGTCACCCGCGGCAGCGCCGTGTAGTCCAGGGTGCGGCCGGCGTGCCCGAGGGCGTTGCCGGCGGCGAGTGTGCCCTGCGCCGCCGCGACGTACACGAATTGGGGGCCGCCGGCCACGTCGCCCGCGGCCCAGATCCGCGGGTTGCTGCTGCGCTGGTGGGCGTCGACGACGACGGCGCCGCGGTCGTCGGTGCGTACCCCGACCGCCGCCAGATTCAATCCGGGGGTGTCGGGGCGGCGGCCGGTGGCGATGAGCAGCTGGGCGGCCCGCAGTTCGGTGGTGGCCCCGTCGGCGGTGCGGACGGTGACGAGTTTCTCGCCGCCCTCGGCCAGTGCCTTGTCGAGGGTGGCGCCGGTGAGCACGGTGATGGCTTCGTCGGCGAACACCTGCGCGATGGCCCGGGAGATCTCGGGTTCCTCGAACGGCGCCAGCCGATCCAGGGCCTCGATCACCGTGACCCGGGTGCCGAGCCGGGCGAACAACTGTGCCTGTTCGAGACCGATGGCGTTGCCGCCCACCACGATCAGCGACCCCGGCAGGACGTCGAGCTCCATCGCGGTGGTCGAGGTCAGATACCCCGCCTCGGCGAGCCCGTCGGTCGGCGGCGCCCACGGCGCGGCGCCGGTCGCGATCAGGTACTGATCGGCGTCGATCACCCGCGGGCCATCGGCCCCCTGCTCGACCCGCAGCACCGGTGCGTCGGTGGTACCGGTGAAGACGGCGGTTCCCGAGACGATCTCCCAGCCGTAGTCGGCGGCCAGGTCGAGGTACTTCTCGCCGCGAAGCCGGTCGACCAGCGCGTTCTTGCCCGCGATCAGCTCGGCGAAGTCCACCGGTGCCCCGGTCGCCGCCAGCCCCGGGAACCGGTCGGCGCTCGCCGCGGTGTGCCGGGCCTCCGCGGCGGCCAGCAGCGCCTTCGACGGCACGCAGCCCACGTTCACGCAGGTGCCGCCGATCGCGGCGCGCTCGACCATCACCACCCGTTTGCCGAGGTTGACCGCGGCGATGGCGGCGGCGAACGCCGCCGAACCGGAACCGATGATCGCCAGATCGGCGCGCGGGGATGTCGTGGTCACGGCGGGTTCTCCTTGCTGGGGGACTCCGGTCACGGAACAGGTTGCTATTCGCGTTGACGAATATCTCCGGACATCATACTATGCGCTTATCCGAATAGTTCAACTTTCTTCTTGTGGAGGCGATCCCCTTGCCCCGGTCCACGACCGCCGCCGTCACCGCGCCCGGTGGCGAGACGGCCTGCACGCACCTGGATGCGACGGCGAAGTTCTTTCGCGCGCTGTCGGATCCGACGCGGTTGAAGCTGCTGGAGTTCATCTTGGCCGCCGAGCGCACCTCCGCGGAGTGTGTCGAGCATGCCGGGATCTCCCAGCCGCGGGTGTCGGTGCACCTGTCCTGCCTGGCCGACTGCGGTTATGTGACCGCGCGCCGTGACGGCAAGAAGCTGCGCTACTCCGTCGGCGACCCACGCGTCGCGGACCTGGTGATGCTGGCCCGCTCCCTCGCCGCCGACAACGCCGCCGCGCTGACCTGCTGCACCCGCATCGACACCGCTCGTGTGAACGGAGCAGGACATTGATGAACGTACGCAACAACTCCACGGGGATCGGCGGCCCGCTCGCGGTGGTGGGTGCCGCCGTGGCCATGATCGTGTGCTGCGCCGGACCGGCCTTGATCGCGGCCGGTGCGCTCACCGCCCTCGGCGGTGCGCTGCGCAGTTGGGGACCGATCGTGGCCGCCGCGGTGATGGTCCTCGCCGCCGTCGGCTACACCGCGCGCCGTCGTAAGCCGCCGCAGCGAGGGACAGTCCGCGGACTGCTGGGCACCCGCCGATCGCATCAGCCCAACGCGTCGACCGATCGGAGTTCCCAGCCGTGACCACGCCGATCACCCGACGCACGGTGAGCGCGGCGCTCGCCGCCCTGGCGGTCACGGTGCTGGCTGCCTGCGGCACCGACACCGCCTCGCCCCGCGCCGCCACCGACCCCGTCACGGTCACCGCGCTGTCCGGGGCGCCGGTGACCGTGCCCAGCGGCAAGCCGACGGCGATGTTCTTCTTTTCGGTCGGCTGCGGTGAATGCGTGGGCGGCGCGAAGTCGCTGTCGCAGGCTGCGCGACAACTCGGTGACACCGCCGCTTTCGTCCTGGTCGACATGGATCCGGCCGAACCTGCCCAGGTCGTCACCGACTTCCAGCAGCAAACCGGGACCGACACCGTGCCCGCGGTCATCGACACCGATGCGACCCTGACCAAGCGGTACTCCGTGGCCGCCCTGTCGACCCTGCTCGTCGTCGACCCCGGCGGTGCGGTCGCCTACCGGGCCGCCGACCCGTCCGCCGATCAGATCACCGCCGCGCTGGCGAAGGCCGGGGACCGGTGAACGGGCTGCTGGCCTTGGCGTTCACCGCGGGCATGCTCGCCCCGGTCAATCCGTGCGGTTTCGCGCTGCTGCCGGCCTGGATCACCCACACCCTCGGCGACACCGCCACCGAACCGCTCGGGGTACGCACGGCGCGGGCGCTGCGAACCGGCGTCGCTTTTACCCTCGGGTTCGCGGGCACCCTGGCCGTGGCGGGGCTGGCCATCAGCGCCGGTGCCCGCGCGCTGATCAGCGCCGCGCCGTGGCTCGGTCTGGTCGTCGGTGTCGCCCTGGTATTGCTCGGTGTCGTCATGTTCACCGGCCGCGTGCTCGGTCTGCGACTGCCCACCCGAGCGCTGCGCCCGGCCACCGGGCCGGGCGGCACAACCGGGATCGTCCTCGCCGGGATCGGCTACGCCGCGGCGTCGCTGTCGTGCACGTTCGGGGTGCTGCTGGCCGTCATCGCCCAGGCCCAGGCCACCGCGGGCTGGGGTGCGCTGCTCGCGGTGTTCGTCGCCTACACCCTCGGCGCCGCGACGATCCTGCTGCTGGTCAGCCTCGCCGCCGCGGCCGCCGGTACCGCGCTCACCCACCATCTCGCCGCCCTCGCCCGGCACGGCACCCGCATCACCGCGACCGTGCTCATCCTCACCGGCGCCTACCTGGCCTGGTACTGGCTGCCCGCCGTCACCGGCGACACCACCGGCACCAACGGATTCGCGGCCCTGTCCACCACCGCCAGCACCTGGCTGCAGAACCACACACCACTGATGGCGACGATCGCGGCACTGACCGTGCTCACCGCCGCCGTCACCGTCCTCGCTCACCGCATGATCCGGCGCCGCGTTACCGATGCCGCACCCGTCGACTGCTGCACCCCGACGACCGTCATCGAGGAAGGGCGCCCGCAATGACCGAACGCTACGACACCCTCGTGCTCGGCGGCGGAATGTCCGGGCTGCCACTGGCGCTGCGCGCCGCCCGCCACGGCCGGGTCGCCTTCGTCGAGAAGGAACTGCTCGGCGGGACCTGCCTGAACCGGGGCTGCATCCCCACCAAGACGATGATCGCCTCCGCCGCCGTCGCCCATCAGGCCCGCCGCGCCGCCGAGTTCGGCGTCCGCGTCGGCGGTCCGGTCACCGTCGACCTGGCCGCCGTGGTGGAGCGTAAGAACACCCTCGTCGATTCCATCCGGGCCGGATCGTATCGGGCCGTCGAAAAATCCGCCGACCTCGACTTCTACCACGCCGCAGGACAATTCACCGGTAACCGGCGCCTCACCGTCGACGGCACCACCCTGACCGCGGACCGGATCATCCTCGCGACCGGCACCCGCACCACCCTCCCGGCCATCGACGGCTTGGATGCCGTGCCCTACTACACCTCCCGCACGCTGCTCGACCTCACCGAACTACCCGCCCACCTGCTCGTCGTCGGCGGCGGCTACGTCGGCTGCGAATTCGCGCAGATGTTCCGGCGATTCGGCGCCGAGGTCACCATCGTCCAGCGCGCCGACCGGCTGCTGCCCGGGGAAGACCCCGACATCAGCGCCGCCGTCGCCGACGGCATGACTGCCGACGGCATCACTGTCGCGACCGCCACCACCTGTACTCACGCCGCCGGGACGGCCGGCAACATCCGGATCGGCTGCACCGGCACCGAGACCGCCGAGATCACCGGCAGCCACCTGCTGCTCGCCACCGGGCGCACCCCCAACACCGACGCCCTGGGCCTGGAACACCTCGACCTGCAACCCGACCCGCACGGCTTCCTCACCGTCGGCGACACCCTGAACACCTCCGCCGACAACGTGTGGGCGATCGGCGACCTGCGGGGCGGGCCGATGTTCACCCACACCGCCCGCGACGACGCCGACATCGTCTACCGCACCGTCTACCGCGACCAGGACCGCACCACCACCGGACGTGTCGTGCCGCACGCGGTGTTCACCGACCCCGAAGTCGGAGCCGTCGGCCTGACCGAACCCGCCGCCCGCGCAGCCGGCTACGACGTGATCATCGGCCGCCAGAACTTCACCGGCGTTGCCAAAGCACGCGCCATCGGCAACACCCGCGGCCTGGTCAAATTCGTCGCCGACGCCGCCACCGACCGGATCCTCGGCTGCCACATCGCCGGACCCGACGGCGGCGACCTCGTCCACGAAGCCGTCATCGCCAGGACCGGCGGCGCCACTTCCGCCCAACCCGCGCCCGCCATCCCCCCCCACCCCCCCCCCGCGGAAGCCGACACCCCCGCCGCCGGCGGCGTCCACCGACCCGCCGCCGACTGATCCCACAGATAACACCCTGTTATCTGTGGCACCATGAAACCCGGCCTGCGACGACTCCGCTCCGGCGGTGCGCGAAGCGGCCCTGTTATCTGTGGCAAGCAGGCCAGGGAGGTCACAATGTTGTCGTCCGGGATCACCGTCCGCGCCGCCGGCGACGGCTTCCTCGACTCGATCCGCTCCCCGAACACCCGCCGCTCCTACGCCATCGCCGTCGATAAGACCACCGCCAGGCTCGGCGAGGCCCGGCCGCTGGCCAATGTCGCCGACGACGAGATCGGCGAAACCCTGGAAACTTTGTGGGGCGAGGCGGCGGTCAACACCTGGAACGCCCGCCGCGCCGCGGTCGCGTCTTGGCTGGCGTGGTGCCGCGAGCACGGACACCTCGCCCCGGCGGTCCCCGCGTGGGTGAAACGCTCCACCCCGCCGGACTCGGCCACCCCGGTGCGCTCGCGCACCGCGATCGACCGGCTCATCACCCGCCGCGACATCGACCTGCGGGATAAGACGCTGTGGCGGATGCTCTACGAAACATGCGCCCGCACCGAGGAACTGCTCCAGGTCAACATCGAAGACCTCGACCTGGCCGGGCGGTGCTGCCCGGTGAAGTCCAAGGGCGCCAAGCCCCGCACCCGCCGCCGCGGCGCCGCCCATCACGAGTACGCGCACGAGCTCGTGTACTGGGACGCGGGTACCGCCCGGCTCCTGCCACGCCTCACCAAGGGCCGCACCCGCGGACCGCTGTTCGTCACCCACCGCCGACCCGGACCCCGCAAAGCCGTCGCCGACCGCGACATCTGCCCCGACACCGGCCTGGCCAGGTTGTCCTACGGCCAGGCCCGCGCCCTGCTCGATGCCGCCACCGCCACCAACGGACCCGGCACCGGCTGGGACCTGCACGAACTCCGGCATTCTGGCCTGACGCATCTCGGCGAGGCCGGAGCCAGCCTGCTCGAGCTAATGGCCAAGTCCCGCCACCGCAAACCCGACAACCTGCGCCGCTACTTCAAACCCTCACCGGCGGCCATGCGCGGCATCACCAGCCTCCTCGGTCCCGACCGCGGCCACCGATAGCGGCCACCAACAACGACTCGTCCGTCTACCCGGACCAGGCGCTACGCGAACCTCGTTGTTTTTTGCGCCATTACTGCCGGGACCCCGGCGTCACCGGGCAGATCATCGTGCGCGGTGACAGCGCCTATGGATCGCGGGCGGTGATCCGGGTATGCCGCCGCTACGGGGCGGTGTTCTCGCTGGTGCTGACCCGCAACGCCGCGGTGCAACGCGCCATCGACAGCATTCCCGAGAACGCCTGGACCCCGGTGAAATACCCGGGTGCGGTGCTCGATCGCGAGACCGGGGCCTGGATCTCTGATGCCGAAGTCGCTGAAGCCGTCTACACCATGGCCAAAACCGGCACCTATGAGGCGGTCACCGCCCGGCTGATCGTGCGCCGGGTCAAAGACGCCAACCAACCCCAAGACGGGCTGTTCCCGATCTGGCGGTATCACCCGTTTTTCACCAACACCACCGAGTCGGCCACCGACGCCGACATCACCCACCGCCGCCACGCCATCATCGAAACCACCTTCGCCGACCTCATCGACGGCCCCTTGGCCCACATTCCCTCCGGGCGCTTCGGCGCCAACAGTGCCTGGGCCGTCTGCGCCGCGATCGCCCACAATCTGCTGCGCGCCACCGCGACCCTGGCCGGGACCCGTCACCGCACCGCGCGCGGGGCGACCCTGCGCCGTCACCTGGTCAATATCCCGGCTCGTCTGGCCCGACCCCAACGACGACCGATCCTGCACCTACCCCGGCACTGGCCCGCCGAACCAGCATGGATGACCCTGTGGCACAACACCATCGGCCACCGATCCAGCGCCTGAACCACCGACCACCCGACCCGACAACCAGGAACCCGACAGGAAAAGCTGGACAGACCAGCGGCCTCGTCATGCCCACCACCAGCCCGGATCAAGACCATCAGCTCAACCGGCCACCACACCGTCGGTCGGTGGAATCAGGCTTAGTGAGAGGAATGATCAGAACCTGTGGATGAGCCTCGGCGTGGGGGCGTGAAAATGAGCGCACCTTCCCGAGGATGATCATCACGGAATCAGGTATTCGATCAAGACCGGCGTTGGCGCGCTGGTTGGGAAGGTACGCCCATGCTCACCGTAGTTCACGACGGCGCGGAGGCCAACGACAACACCGACAGTGGTGCTGGTCGGTCGTTGTTGGATGAGATTGTCCGTGATGGCGCTCGGCAGATGCTGGCCGCGGCGTTGCAGGCCGAGGTCGCCGCCTACGTGGCGCAGTTCGCTGACCAGCGCGATGACAACGGCCACCGATTGGTGGTCCGCAACGGCTACCACCAGCCGCGCGAGGTGCTGACCGCAGCCGGTGCGGTGCAGGTGAGGGCCCCGCGGGTCAACGACAAACGTGTCGATCCCGACACTGGTGAACGCAAGCGGTTCTCCTCGGCGATCCTGCCGGCCTGGGCGCGCAAGTCCCCGCAGATGTCCGAGGTGTTGCCGCTGTTGTACCTGCACGGGTTGTCGAGCAGCGATTTCACCCCGGCCCTGGAGCAGTTCCTCGGCTCCGGTGCCGGGTTGTCGGCATCGACGATCACCCGGCTCACGTCGCAGTGGCAAGATGAGGCCGCCGCGTTCGGTCGTCGCGATCTGTCGGGCAGCGACTATGTCTACCTGTGGGTCGACGGCATCCCCCTCAAGGTCCGCCTGGACCAGGAAAAGCTGTGTCTGCTGGTGATGCTCGGTGTGCGCGCTGACGGCCGCAAGGAGCTGGTGGCGATCAGCGACGGCTACCGTGAATCGGCCGAGTCGTGGGCCGATCTGCTGCGCGACTGCAAACGGCGCGGCATGACCGCCCCGTGCTCGCCGTCGGTGACGGTGCACTCGGGTTCTGGAAAGCGGTCCGTGAGGTGTTCCCGGCCACCAAAGAGCAGCGCTGCTGGTTCCACAAGCAAGCCAATGTTCTTGCCGCACTGCCGAAATCAGCACACCCGTCGGCCCTGGCGGCACTCAAGGAGATCTACAACGCCGAGGATATCGACAAGGCCCAGCTCGCGGTCAAGGCCTTCGAGGTCGATTTCGGCGCCAAGTACCCCAAGGCGGTCGCCAAGATCACCGACGACCTCGATGTGCTGCTGGAGTTCTTCAAGTACCCGGCCGAACATTGGATCCACCTGCGCACGACGAACCCGATCGAAAGCACCTTCGCCACAGTGCGACTTCGGACCAAGGTGACAAAAGGCCCGGGATCGCGAACGGCCGGACTAGCGATGGCCTACAAGCTGATCGACGCCGCCTCGGCCCGCTGGCGCGCCGTCAACGCCCCGCACCTGGTCGCCCTGGTCCGCGCCGGCGCGGTCTTCCACAAAGGCAAACTGCTCGAACGCCCCACCGACATCACCCCACCAACACCGCCCTCAGACGACGATCAGGACGCCGGAACGGAGGTCGCCTGAAACACCCCGATCCACAGGTATTGACAATTCCTCCAAGTGACGATTCGCGAGGTGAGAGTGCGAGGTGGGCAGGATGGATTCCGCCGCTGATCGTTGAACGGCGGACCCTTTGCTGATGCTTTCTCAGCTTCAACTGGGGGATCGGTCGCGTCTATCCCTCCACCGCGGCGCGGACTCCGATTCGCGCCAGATGTCATGGCAGTCACCACTTTTTCGACGGCTAGCGACGGTGTCGCGTTTTGTCAGAAGCCGCCCGACAGCACAGCGATCGCTGCTGCGGCGGCCCGTGGGTCACAGCAGCCGGACGATGCCGCGGGCAGCCACCTGCAGGGCGCCGAGCAGTCGCTGGCGACCTCGCTTCAACGACGGAACTACGACGGCGATCGCGGCCACCACAGCGTCGTCGGACTGCCGGACGATCGGCACGGCCAGTGAACAGGCGCCTAGCGACATCTCTTCCACGGTGGTAGCCAACCCCTCGCGCCGCACCCCCTCCAACTGTCGGGACAGCACCGCAGGCTGGGTGATTGTGTAGGGAGTAATCGGAGTCAGATTGGCAAACACCTGATCCTGGACTTCGCGTGGCGCGTGCGCCAACAGCACCTTGCCGACGCCGGTGCAGTGCATCGGCAACCTGCTGCCGACGGTGCTAACGATCGGCACGGATGCCCTACCCATCATCCGCTCGAGGTACAATACTTCGTTGCCGTCGCGTACCGCGAGGTGCACGGTGGCGAGCGTTGCCGCGTAGACATCGTGCAAGAACGGCTCTGCGACCTGCCGTAATCCGCCTCCGACCGGGGCGAGCAGCCCAGCGCTCCACATCAGTCGGCCGACCTCGAAACGACCGTCCGTGCGGCGCTGCAACGCCCCGCCCGCAACCAGTTCGGCAGCCAGCCGGTGGGCCGTGGCCATCGGCAGGCTGGCCCTACCCGCCAGTTCGGACAGCGTCAGTGTCCGGTGCCACTCATCGAAGGCGGCGACCATGCGCAGCAAACGAGAAGCGACGCTGGTGCCGGGCGTTGAGGTATTTCCCGCCACTCACGGATCCTTTCCGCTCAGTGGTAATCTAGCGTAGGTCAGTCGCCGAGGAGCCAATAGTGTCAAGGCTATGACAGCAGTGATCGACCCCGATCCCGACGGCGGGTTGCCGAGGCAGCAGGCGATCAGCGCGGAGATCGAGGCGATCGAGTCCGAGTATCAGCGCGCTGGCATCGAGGAGACGCAGCCGCGGCTCGGCTACGCGCCCTACCGCAGCAGCCTGCTGCGTCATCCCACGAAGGACCTACACCACGCTGACCCGGAGGGCGTCGAGCTGTGGACGCCCTGCTTTTCCGAACGCGACGTGCATCCGCTTGAATCGGACCTCACCATCCAGCACTCAGGCGAACCCATCGGCGAACGGATAGTGGTGACCGGCCGGGTGGTCGACGGCGACGGACGGCCGGTGCGACGTCAACTCGTCGAGATCTGGCAGGCCAACGCCGGCGGTCGCTACATCCACAAGCGTGATCAGCACCCGTCCGCGATCGACCCCAACTTCACCGGCGTCGGCCGCTGCCTGACCGATGACGACGGAAGCTACCGCTTCACCACGATCAAGCCAGGGCCGTATCCGTGGAGGAACCACCGCAACGCTTGGCGCCCAGCCCACATCCACTTCTCGGTGTTCGGAACGGAATTCACGCAACGGCTGATCACCCAGATGTACTTCCCCGGCGACCCGTTGTTCGCGCTGGACCCGATCTATCAGTCGATCACCGACCGAAAGGCCCGAGACCGACTGATTGCCAACTACGACCACGACGTCACCACCCACGAATGGGCCACCGGATACCGGTGGGACATCATCCTCACCGGCGCGACGCGCACTCCGACCGAGGATCCCCACCGCGGAAGCGAACACTGATGAATACCCTGCTCACCGCCACCCCGGGGCAGACCGTCGGACCCTTTTTCGGTTACGCACTCCCGTTCGACCGGTGCGACCAGCTGGTTCCGGCCGGCTCACCGGGTGCCGTCCAGCTTTCCGGCTTGGTCCTCGATGGTGACGGCCAGCCTGTTCCCGACGCCCTACTTGAGATCTGGCAGGCAAACGCCGACGGCACCATCCCCACGTCCACCGGCTCGCTACACCGGGACGGCTGGACCTTCACTGGGTGGGGCCGCGCCGGCACCGACGATGGCGGACGGTACAACTTTTCCACCGTCATCCCAGGTCCCTGCGATCCCGGTGCGGCACCGTTCTTTCTGATCACCGTGTTCGCCCGCGGGCTGCTCAACCGGCTGTTCACCCGCGCCTACGTGCCCGGGGGGCAGCTGGCCGGCGATCCACTGCTGGCGTCCCTGCCGCCCGAGCGTCGCGACACGCTCATCGCCACCCGCGAGGGCGCCGGACTACGCTTCGACATCCAATTGCAGGACGCGCCAGGCAAACCCGAGACGGTCTTCCTGCGCTACGCGGGACACCAGCGATGACTGACCTCTTCTGGCCGGGCGACGACCTCGCAGGCGACCTGATGAGCGGCCCCGCATTCCTCGAGGCCATGGTGGCCGTGGAACGGGCGTGGCTGGACAGCCTCGTCGACGCCGGTATCGCACCGCAAGAGGCGCGTGCCAGCTTGGCAGACCTCATCGCCGACGCCGACACCGAGTCGATCGCCCGCCGCGCCGCCACCGACGGCAGCCCCGTCAGCGCTCTGGTCACGTTGTTGCGTGAGCGCTCAACGGCGGCGACAGCCCGCTGGTTACACCGCGGGCTAACCAGTCAGGACGTCGTCGACACAGCGCTCGTCATCTGCGCCCGTGATGTCCTCATGCGCATCGGCGACGAGTTCACCGTCCAAGTCCGGGCGCTGTCCGAGCTCGCTGAGAGGCACCGGAGCACACCAACACTCGCGCGTACCCTGACCCAGGCCGCCCTACCAAGCACCTTCGGCGCCAAGATGGCACGTTGGCTTACCGGCATACTGGACGCCGCCGAACCGCTGACCGGGCTGCTGCCCTCGCTGCCGGTGCAGGTCGGTGGCGCGGTGGGAACGCTGGCGGCGGCTACCGAATTGACCGGTTCGGTGGACGGCGCCATCGCGTTGAGCGACGCGCTCGCCGGCGCACTGCGGCTGGCGCCGGCTCCGCCCTGGCACACCACCCGCTCGGCGATCACCCGCATCGGGGATGCGTTGGTGAGCTGCTGCGACGCCTGGGGGCACATCGCCGCCGACATCGCGACCGGTAGCCGGCCCGAGGTCGGCGAGCTGGCCGAGGGGACTGGTGGCGGCTCATCGACGATGCCGCACAAGAACAATCCCGTCCGCTCTGTGTTGATCCGGCGCACCGCGCTCACCGCGGGCACCTTGGGCGCCACCCTGCACCTGGCCGCAGGAGCGAGTGTCGACGAGCGCTCCGACGGCGCGTGGCACGCCGAATGGGCCACACTGCGCACGCTCGCCCGCCACACCGTCGTGGCGGCCATCCAAGCCTCCGAACTGCTCTCCGGGTTGCAGGTGGACACGGCGCGGGCGGCCGCGAACCTGGCCGACGCGGGCGGGCTGCTCACCGAACAACGTGCAATGACCGAGTTGACCGGTAGCCCAGCACGGCCCGACTACACCGGTGCCGCCGATCGGCTGATCGATTCGACCTTGAGTCGGGCCCGCCGCTTCATCAAGTCTGCGTCATGACCATTCCGGCCTTGGCCACAATCGACTTCGGCGGACCCGACGGTGCGCCTGTCCTCGTGCTGGGGCCTTCACTGGGTACCTCGGCAGCCACGCTGTGGAGCGCTGCGGCTGGATGGCTGAGTGCGCACGCCCGCGTCGTCGGGTGGGACCTACCCGGTCACGGTCGAGGCGGTCCTGGCGAGCCCTTCACGATCGCCGAACTCGCGGTCGCCGTGCTGGCACTCGCCGACGACATGCACGCCGAGACCTTCCACTACGCCGGTGATTCGCTCGGTGGCTGTGTCGGTCTGCAGCTGATGCTCGACGCGCCGCAACGGGTGGACTCGGCGACCCTACTGGGCACCGGTGCGTTGATCGGCACCCCAGCTGGCTGGCTCGAGCGCGCCGCCACCGTCCGCGCCGAGGGCGTCGAAACCTTACTCTCGGGCGCGGCCCAGCGGTGGTTCGCGCCGGGCTTCGTCGACCGGCAACCAGGTGTCGGCGCGGCGCTGCTGGACACCCTCAGCCACACCGATCCGGAGTCCTATGCGCAGGCCTGCGAGGCCCTCGCGGCATTCGACGTCTCCGACCGATTGCGCGAGATCGTCACTCCCGTCCTGGCCGTGGCAGGCAGCGCCGACGTGCCCACACCGCCGGAGTCATTGCGGCGCATCGCCTCCGGTGTCCAGGACGGTGACCTCGTAGTGCTCGACGGTGTCGGCCACCTGGCACCCGCCGAAGCCCCGGACCGGGTCGCCGGCCTCATCGCAGAGCAGGTGGGTATTCCGCAGCCTGCGACTAGGACCGTCGAGGATGTGTGTCGCGCGGGAATGGCGATACGGCGCCAGGTGCTCGGCGACGGGCACGTCGACCGGGCAATCGCCGGTACCACCGACATGACCGCCGATTTCCAGCACCTGATCACCCAGTACGCCTGGGGAACCATCTGGACACGCCCAGGTCTAGACCTTCGCAGCCGCTCGATGATCACCCTGACGGCGCTGGTCGCGCGCGGGCACCGCGAGGAACTGGCGATGCACCTGCGAGCGGCCCGCCGGAACGGTTTGAGCAACGACGAGATCAAGGAGCTGCTGATGCAGACTGCCATCTACTGTGGCGTCCCCGACGCCAACTCCGCGTTTCGCATCGCCGCCGAGGTATTGCCGGAATTCGACGAGGACGAGCGGGCGTCGTCATGAGCCGCACCGCCGTCTGCGCCGCCGCCCACGAAGCCGTCGCCGGAATCGCTGACGGCGCCACAATTCTCGTCGGCGGATTCGGCATGGCGGGCATGCCCACCACACTCATCGATGCGATCATCGAACAGGGCGCCGCCGAGCTCACCATCGTCAGCAACAACGCGGGCAACGGCGACACCGGTCTGGCCGCGCTGCTGGCTGCCGGTCGGGTCGCGAAGGTCATTTGTTCCTTCCCCCGACAGGCCGATTCGTACGTGTTCGACAGGCTCTACCGGGACGGCATGGTCGACCTCGAAGTGGTCCCGCAGGGCAACCTGGCCGAGCGGATCAGAGCGGCAGGCGCGGGCATTGGCGCGTTCTTCTGCCCGACCGGTGTCGGCACCCCGCTCGCCTCGGGCAAGGAGATCCGCACGATCGACGGCCGCGACTACGTGCTGGAGTATCCGATCCGCGGCGACGTCGCACTCATCGCAGCACACCTGGCCGACCGGGCCGGAAACCTGTTGTACCGCAAGACTGCTCGCAACTTCGGTCCGGTCATGGCGACCGCCGCCACGCTGACCGTCGTTGAGGTCTCCCGCGTCGTCGAGACCGGAGGCATCGACCCCGAGACGGTCGTGACGCCGGGTATCTTCGTCGACCGCATCCTCGACCTGTCCTCGATTCCCGCCGCCCGCACCGAGGCCGCCTCGTGACGGGAACGCTCGATGCAAGGACACGGCGTCGTGTCGAGCATCTCGACCGTGGCCCGTTGGACCGCGGGGAGATCGCCGCGATGATCGCCCGCGACATCGCACCTGGGTCGTACGTCAATCTCGGCATCGGCCAGCCCACGATGGTCGCCGACTACCTCGACCCCGCCGCCGAGGTGGTGCTGCACACCGAGAACGGCATGCTCGGCATGGGAGGCGCCGCGACAGGAGACGCCATTGACCCGGATCTCACCAATGCAGGCAAGGTTCCGGTCACCGAAACCCCTGGGGCGTCCTACTTCCACCACGCCGACTCCTTCGCCATGATGCGCGGCGGCCATCTCGACGTGTGTGTGCTCGGGGCGTTTCAGGTCAGCGAGCGTGGAGACCTCGCCAACTGGCACACCGGAGCACCGGACGCCATTCCCGCGGTCGGGGGTGCGATGGATCTCGCCATCGGAGCGAAGCGCGTATTCGTGATGATGACGCTGTTCGGCAAGGACAGGACCGCGAAGTTGGTTCCGGAGTGCAGTTACCCGCTGACCGGGCTTCGGTGCGTCAGCCGGCTGTATACCGAGTACGCGATCTTCGACATCGACAACGCCGGAGACGGACGCGTGCGCGTACTCGAGACCTTCGCCATCAGTATCGCCGCGCTCGAGAAGCGCTTGCACATAGCTCTGTCGTGACCCTGGCGCTTGGGTCGCCGAAAAGTGACTCCATGCTCGCTCAGCGACGAAATTCCCAGAGGAGTGGATTGATGACCCTATCCCGTGACGAGCTAGCCGATTTCGCCGAAAGTATGGCGCGCGCAGGGGATCGCGACACCCAGCACGTGACCGAGGAGCACCTCGTCGTGAACTCCACCGAGGCACACTGGATCCAGACCGGAAGCCCATCAGAAATTGGATTGCTTCTGCGGATACCCGCCCGCTCCATTGAGTTCTTCCTGCAGAAGATCCCCGCCGGTGCGGGCAGTGACCTTCATCGACACGTACACGAGTCAGTTCACTTCGTGCGACATGGCTCGGGCTGGTCGGAGATTGGCGATCAACGCGTAACGTGGAGCGCAGGCGACTTCGTGTATACGCCGCCGTGGGTATGGCATCGCCACTATGCAGATGACCAACAGGACGTCGAGATGATAGTCATCGAGAACTCCCGCCTCCTGGCTGCCGTGGACGCAACCCAGAGGGAAACCAGGGGCAACGTTAGCTTCGCCGAGGCTTTCGGCGTCGGCGACACGTAAGCAGTGGAGAAATTGTCAAGGTAATCGCTTCGAAGGGCGCTTGACGACGGCGGTCAAACACACGGCGGCCGGTCAACCCATCCACGGCGCTAATGTCCAGCCGCCCTGCAACTTTCGTGGCCGCGGCGTCTCCCGGCGAAGCAGGCGGCCTGATCTGCACCCGTGTTGTCGGCCCACGGGTTGTGCGAGTAAAGCGCAAAGTGATCACGATGCGGTCACATGCGTTATTCGTCGAACCCTTCATCTGGGATAGCAAACGCCGCCCTGGCGTTGTCGTTGAGATTTGCAAATCCATCGATAACCACCCGGGCCACGCGGGTCTCATGGTCGACAATGCGGATCAGCCACGTGTGAAAGGCCGCACCGGTGAATTCTTCGCTGACCGGCGAAGGAGCTCTCCAGCGACGGAAGAAGAACTCGAGTCGTGTCGTCAGCTCGATGACATCCTCCTGCACCGGAACGTAGGAAAGTACTTGACGCAGTTCGAGGCGTTCGTCGAAAATCCCGTCCCGCTGCGTGAGATACAACCGCAGACCATTGAGTCCCTTCCATTGGTGGCCGCCGCGAAAGCCGATTTCGAAGTCGTCTGTGAGGACGGTTGCGAACATTTGCTCGGCCGGCGAGTGGCGCTGTTCTAAGCGCAGGTAGTCATCGATCGTCGAAACGAACGCCGGCAGGTCGGGGGTACTCGACACAGAACATCTCCTTTGCCAATGTAGTTAGACCAGCTTAGTAGCAAGCTCTGCGGCAGCTTCGCCGATGATGCCAGCTACTTTGCGGACATGTGATGGCCGTAACCGATAGCTCGGCGCTGATGCATTTAGTGCCAGCCTCACGTCGGGACCTCTTGCAGGTATGGCGACAGCAACGGATGCGACACCTTCTTCGCTTTCCTCCCTACTGGTCGCGAAACCGCTCTTTCGAGAAATAGTCAAATCCTGTGGATCGAGGGTCGTCAGGCGACCTCGGACACTGGG
>CAXYUC010000073.1:0-20943 GCA_964292075.1 uncultured Mycolicibacter sp. | reverse complement strand
CGCAGGTGCGCACATGAGCGTCGCGACGGCGCGGATCGCTGTCGTCGGTCTGGGCAGCATGGGTACCGAGCACCTGCAGATCTTCTCCGGCCTGGCGAACGCTGAGATCGCGGCGATCGCCGATAGCCACGCGGCGTTCGTCGACCGTGCAGCTCGGTATGTGCCGGCCGCCGCCGCCTTCTACGACCCGATCGATTGCGTCACCAATGCCGCCGCCGATGCCGTAGTGGTGGCAACCGCTGACGACACCCATCACGGGATCGTCGACGCGTGTATCAAACGGGGCCTGTTCGTGCTGTGCGAGAAGCCGCTGACCACGACGTCTGCGCAGTCGCTGCAGCTGGTCGCCGCGGAGCGGGCCGCCGGGCGGCGGCTCGTACAGGTGGGGTTCATGCGGCGGTTCGGTTCTGACTACTCCGAGCTGCATCAGGTGTTGCGGTCTGGGCGGATGGGGGAACCCGTGCTGATCAATCAGCGGCACCGTAATCCTTCCTCGGCAGTGGATTTCGATGAGCGCGAGTTGATCACCAGCTCGGCATCGCACGACATCGACGTCTTCCGGTGGCTCAGCGGTGATGACGTCGCAGAGGTCTCCGCCGCGTCGAAGGCCAGCGCAGACGGCACCGCCGTCAGTGTGATGCTCACGCTGAAGTCGCGATCAGGGATTCTCGGTATCACCGAGCTCGGCCGTGGGCCGGGGTTAGCCTACGAGATCGGATGCGATGTCGTCGCCAGCGCCGGCGTGCTCCGGCTTGACGATTTCGGTGCCGCCGATCTCGCGCCCGCTAAGGCGGTTTCGGGCGCGGGGGCGTGGATGGCGCGCTTCCATCAGGCATACCGGGCTCAAGATGCCGCCTGGATTGACCGGATAGCTGGGAAAACACCTGTGGCTGTGGGGGCGTCGGCCTATGACGGGTACGCCACCAACGCCGTCGTCGACGCCGCCCTGGCAGCGCTGGCCAGTGGCCAGTCACAGCCGGTGGCGCAGGAGACGAGCAGCAGCTGACTTTAGGCGGCGCAACTACTCGGCGTGCGCCGAAGCAAACGGCAACTCGCGAAATCCCGAGTCAGGCACGGTTGCGTTGAAGCTCTTTGCCATACCAGTTCCGCTCGTCGGCGGCCGTGAAATCATCGAAGTCGGGCGCAATGGTGACTTGCCGTTGCCAGATACCCGGACGGCGCTCCTGGCGCTCTGGCCGATAGGGAATCAACCGGGTCTTCGCGTCAGACACGATTGAACCGCTCGGTAGTCATACCCCGATAGCTTATTTCGTCTGGTCAAGTCTGACCAGACCAGCCGTCTAGCCGGTGCTGATCCGCCAGCCGGCCGCATCGTTTTGCTGTCGCCAGAACTCGTCGAAACGTCCGCCAGCAGAACGTAATTCGTCGATCGAACCGTCCTCGACGACTTTGCCGTCATCGATGAACAGCACCCGGCCGGCTTGGGAGATGCTGGCCAGCCGGTGCGCGACGATCACCCGGGTGCGCGGCCGCAGTTCGGCGCTGAGCGCGTCGACGATCGCCGCCTCGTTCTCGGTGTCCAAGGCGCTGGTCGCCTCGTCGACCAACAGCACCGGGGCGGGCTTGTGCAGGGCGCGGGCGATGCTGACCCGTTGGCGCTCACCGCCGGACAGTGCCCCACCGGCCTCGCCGACTTTCGAATCGGCGCCGTCGGGCAGCCGAGCGACCAATTCGTCGACCCGGGCCAGTTCGGTGGCCCGTACGAAGGAGTCGTGATCGGCGCCGGGATCCCCGACCAGGACGTTGTCGCGGATCGTGCCGTCCAGCAGGTAAGGGTGCTGGAATACCACGCTGGTCGCCGCCCGCCGCGCCGATGCGTCGAGCCCGGCGGCGTCGACCCCGTCGAGCAGCACCCGGCCGCCGGTCGGTTCGTGCAACCCGGCGATCAGCGCCAGGATGGTGCTCTTGCCCGATCCGGACGGCCCGACGATGGCGGTCGTGGTGCCCGGCTCCAGCGTGAAACTGACGCGGTCGAGCACCGGTCCGCTGGCCGGGTCGTAGCCGAAGGTGACGTCGTCGAACTCGATACGGGGCGCGGCGCCGCCCTCGGGTGCCCGGCCGGTTCCGACCGTCACCTCCGGGGCGGTGAGGACGCCCCGGATTCGCTCCAGGGTGGCGCGGGTGGATTCCAGGGCGGGCGCCAGCTCGCTGATGACCGTGAACGGTTCCAGGTAACGGGCCGTCACGACGATCAGGGCGATGGCTTCCGGGACGCTCAGGGTGCCGTTCACGGTCAGCACGGTGGTGGCCCCGACGAGCAGAATCAGCGCACCCTGGCTGGCCAGGCTGAACAACAGCTGACCCGGAATCTGCATGAGCAGCAGCCGCATCGCCGCACCATGCTGGGCGCTCAACGCCTGCCCGACCGTGCTGCGTTCGGGTTCGACGCGCCGCGCCGCACGCAGCGCCTGCTGGGTGCGGGCGAACTCGATGATCCGCTCGGTCAAGGCAGTGTTGGCGTCCCCGGCCGCGGCGTCGGCGCGGGCGCTGAGCCGGTTGGACGCCCACAAGGCGCCCAGCAGCAGCGGTACCCCGCCCAGGGCCGCCAGCCCGAGCTGCCAGGACACCCCGACCAACGCCAGCGCGATCGCCGGCGGCAGCAGGATCGCGCTGATCAACGGGGTCAGCAGATTGACCACCAGGCTCACCAGTTCGGGGCCGGTGGCCGCGATGGCCTGGCGCGCGTCCGCGGTGTTGGCGGGCGTGAACCAGCCCAGCCGGACGCCGGGCAGCCGGTCGGCCACGTCATGTTGGGTGTGATCGAGGACGGCGAAACCCAGGTCGAATCCGATTCGGGCGCAAGCGAAGTCGATCAGCCAACCCGCGACGGTCGCCACCGTCAGCCACCCCAACCAGGCCACCGCCCGACTCGGGGCGTCGGAGAACAGCGCGCTCACCAGCGGGACCAGCAGTACGGTCCCCGCGGCCCGCACCGCCACCGACAGCAGCGTCAGCGCCGCGTAGCCGAACATCCGTCCGCGGCGGTCGTGCGGAATCAGTTGGATCAGGGTGCGGATCATCGGCGTGCCTCCGCACCGACGGTGACCGCGGCGCGGCCGGTCTCCCACAACTGCAAATAGCGTCCCTGCGCAGCCAGCAGCTGATCGTGGCTGCCCTGTTCGACGATGCTGCCGTGATCGAGCACCACGATCTGATCGGCACCGGTGATCGTGTGCAGTCGGTGCGCGATGACGAGCACGGTGCGGTCCTTGGTCAGCCTGTTCAGCGCCTGCTGCACCAGGTATTCCGACTCGGGATCGGCGAACGCGGTGGCCTCGTCCAGGATGAGCACCGGCGTGTCGGCGAGGATGGCGCGGGCGATGGTGAGCCGCTGCCGCTCCCCGCCGGAGAGCGCCGCGGCGGCACCGAGCACGGTGTCGTAGCCGTCGGGCAGCCGCACTATCCGGTCATGGATCTGGGCCGCTCGGGCGGCGGCCTGCACTTGCTCGTCGGTCGCGTCCGGAACCGCTAGCGCGATGTTGTCGCGCACACTGCCGTGCACCAGCTGGGTCTCCTGCAGGACGAAACCCACCCGGCGATACAGCTCGTCGGCGGTCAGCGACCGGATGTCTTTTCCGTCAACCGATATCGATCCGGACTCCACGTCGTGGAACCGGGCCAGCAGCGCGGCCAGCGTCGACTTGCCCGATCCCGACGGGCCGACCAGTGCGGTCACCGTGCCCGGCCGCAGCGTCAACGACACGTCGCGGATCACCGGGACACCGGGACGGTAGCCGAAGCTGACCGCCGCGAAGCGCACCGTCCCGGCCGTGTCCGCCGCCCCCGAGACCGGGGCATGCTCGACCGCGAGTTCGGGTTCGTCCAGAGCGATCTGTAGCCGCCGGGCCGCCAGCATGCCGCCGCGAATGCCGCCGACTCCCAGGCCGATACCGAGCAGGCGGGCGCCGAAGGTGGTGCCCAGCAACAGGAACGGCAGCAGGTTCACCGGGTCCATTCGGCCGGAGATGATCAGCGGAGTGCCGGTCAGCACGATCAGCCACAGGAACGTCGACGGGCGGGTGACCAGATCCATCAGCGTCTTCTTGCCGATGAAGGGCCGCTGCCAGGACACCAGGAAGTCGATGTACTCGTCGAGGCGGCGGCGGAAGGTCGAAGCGGCGGCCCCGCCGAACACCCGGATCACCGGTTGGCCCTCCAGGTAGGTGCCGGCTTCGCCGTTCATCCGCTCGGCCCAGCGTTGCGCTTGACCGATTTTGGGGCCCGACTGGGTCATCATCACCGACATCAGCACCATGTAGACCAGCACCGGCACGAACAGCACCAGCGCCACCCGCCAGTCCACCACGAACAGATAGACCAGCACCGCCACCGGTGCCACGACGGCGGCGACGGCGTCGGGGATGGCGTGGGTGACCAGATAGTGCAGGGACAAGGTGTCGTCGGCGACCAGTTGCTTGATCGAGCCGGATCCGCGAGCGGTGAACCAGCCCAAGGGCAGTCGCGACAGTTTGCTCAACAGCCGGCTGCGCAGCGCACTGGCGAAGCGGGCGTCGACCACGTGCAGCCACAGCGTCAACCCCGCGCCCAGCAGGGTGCCCAGGCCGAGCAGGGAGACCGCGGCGATCGCCAGCGTCCACAGCCGTGACTCGTCGGCGCCGGAGACCAGCAGTCGAGCCAGCTCCACCAGCAGCACGAACGGCGCCAGCTGCGCCACGGTGATCAACGCCTGCAGGACACCGGAGAGGATCAGCGGTGTCCGCAGCGGCGCGAGTAGTCGGCCCGCGGCCTGGGCGCGCCACGCCCCCTTGGCGTTGACTCTGGGTTCACCGGGCACCTCACTCGCACTGTTGTCTGGTGGCGGCAGAGTCAACGACTTTTCGGTGGGCGCGCGTTGGGTGCCCATGGCGCGTCCGGCGTTCCAGTAGGCCTGCGCGTGGATCTCGGATTTGGGGAACCCGAACTCGTCGCGCAGCCGCACCCGCAACGCCTTGAGCGTCGCGGCTTCCGGGGTTGCCCAGGCATACCAGTCCGACCAGTCCCGGGACTCGATCGCCGCGGCCAGCGAACTCGCGTCACGGCGGGGCACCCAGTGCACGCGCAGCCGGGGGTGCTCACGTAGCGGGATCAGCAGGTCGTCGTCGTCGTGTTGTTCGAGATAGAGCTCGATCGGTACGTCCGGCGCGATGGTGGCGATGATCCCGTTGATGCCCGGAATGGACGCCGAGTCCCCCATCAGCAGGTAGCCGGCGGGCTGCGCGTCGGGATCGGGCGCTTCGAATCGTGACGAGCCCATCAGCGACATCGCCGCAATGGTGGCTCCGGGTTCGACGGTGCCGGCCCACCGGGTGGCCGGCCCAGCCGGTTCGTGCAGCACCATGTCGACGGCGAAGCGTCCGGTCGCGGCGTCGCCCTCGACGATGGTGTAGGCGCGCTGGAATTCGGTGTTGGATCCGTCCGGGTCCGGGAACCAGAATCTCAGCCACGCTGCGGGTTCGACGCTCGCCTCGGTGAACAAGGTGGGCGAGTGCATCCGGATTCGGATGACGTGCGGGGTGATCCAGCTGGTTTCGAGCACCGTCACGGTGTGGTCGTGGGCACCGAAGCCCCGCAGAATCGCGCCCTGCAAGCCGCGCGCCATCAAGGTCCTTTCGCCAACGGTCGCCCATCCCGGAAGGCGGGACCCGGCACCGCGCCGCCACGTCGAACCTAGGTTACCCTACCCTCACTAAACCGGATAGATGCTCGGGTAGGCTCACTGTCCGTTATGACTGACGCCGCAACCATCCTGCACCGGGAGCTGACGGACCTGCCCGAGGAGGTCCGCCGCGTTCCCGCGCCGCCGATCCCGGTACTGGCCGAGCCGTATGCGATCCGGGTCGCCGACCCGGACGCCGACGCCGAGATGATCTCCGAGTGGATGAACCGGCCGCACTTGGCGGAAACGTGGGAGTCCGCCTGGCCGCCGGAGCGCTGGCACACCTATCTGAGCGCCCAGGTCGCCGGCAGCTACACCCGACCGCTCATCGTCAGCCGGCACGGACAAGACAGCGGTTATATCGAGTTATACCGGGCCGCAAAGGATTCCATTGCCAAGTACTACGACGCCGACCCACATGATCTCGGCATGCACGGGGCCGTCGCCGACATCAAGGCGGTCAATCGGGGGTTCGCGGCGATCCTGCTGCCGCGCGTCATGAACAGCGTGTTCGACCTGGAGCCGCAGTGCCGGCGGATGATGTTCGAACCCGAGTACCGCAACACGGCGATGCGCCGGCTGGCCGAGTATGTGGGCGGCACCTTCCTCGGTGAACACGACATGGGTTATCGGCGGATGGCGCTCTACGCGGTGCTGCGCTACCCCGACGACGATCCGCTCTCGAACAACTCGGCGTAGCCGTCATAGTCGGGGCGCATCCCGGCGGCGACCAATTCCCAGAGCACTTCGTCGGTGCCCCCGCCGATGCGGGCCAGCTTCATGTCCCGCCACCAGCGCCCGATCGGTGTCTCGTCGACCAGGTAGCCGGAGCCGCCGAAGATGTGCATGCATTCGGAGAACACTTCTTCGCCGAGCCGGGCCGCGGTGACCTTCATGGCGGCGGCGGCCCGCAGATCGAGTCGCCCGTCGGCGGCAATGCCGTTCAGTGCGTGGCGGAGCATGTCCACCCGGGCCTGCAGGTCGGCCACCCGCATCCGCAGCGCCTGATGCTCGAACAAGGTGGCGCCGAACTGACGCCGGCGCATCATCCGGGCGTGGGTGAGCCCCAGCACCAGCTGGCACGACGCCGCGACCTGCCCGGCGATCGACATGCGTTCATGCGCCAGCCCCCAGGAGATCGCGGCCAGGCCGGTGCCCGGGCGGGCGATGAGGGCGTCAGCCGGCACCCAGGTGTCGATGTCGACGGCGGCGGTGTCCAGCGGCCCCGCACCTACCTTGCGGTAGGGCTCGTTGACGTGCACCTGGGACGTCGGGACCGCGATCACCAGGACGTTGCCGTGCCGGCTGTTCTCGTCGTGATCCACACCGCGCGCCACCACGATGATGTGGTCGGCGATCGGCGACAGCGAGACGAATTTCTTGCGGCCCCGCACCTCGAAACCGTCACGCGCGGAACGAACTTCGGTTTCGACGATCTGCAGGTCCGAACCTCCGGACTCCTCCGAGGCCCCGATGCAGAGCACTGCTTGGCCCCCAATGGCCTGCTCGCAGATGTTCTGCAGGTATGCGGATCGCCCGAACCGGCGCAGGATCGCGATGGCGGAGTCGTGCAGGCTCACCCCCACGCCGATGCCGGCCGATCGCAGCTGTCCCAATTTGAACGCCAGGGCCACCAGTTTGGCGACGTCGGGGTGCTGGCCCCCCGCACGCTGGCCCCACTTGCCCGCGAACACCCCGGTGCGGCCCAAATGCTCGATGAGCGCGCGCGGAAAACGCTCGGTGGCTTCGGCCTCGGCGGTCCAGTCGGCGACCTGCTGGTCGAACACCTCGTCGAGCAAGGCGCGATACGTGTCGATGTCGGAACCGGCTGCCAGTTCGGTCATTTCAGTCACTTCATCACCTCCAGGTTCCGTTTGACCTCCAGCCGCCGCAGCTTGCCCGACGACGTCCGAGGCAGCGAACCCGGCGCCAGGAACACCACATCCGACGGCACCACCCCGCACTGTGACGCCACCCGGGAGTTCAGTTCGGCGCGGGCGCCGGCTTCGTCGCGGCCCCGGAACTCCGCGACGACCACCAATCCCGGGCGGACACCGTCCGCGCCGACCGCCACCACCGCGCCGTCACGGACACCGCGCACCTCGGCGGCGACCCGCTCGATCTCGGTGGGAAACACATTGCGTCCAGCGATCGAGATGATCTCCTTGGCCCGCCCGCAGACCACCAGGCCACCGTCGGTGAAGTAGCCCAGGTCACCGGTGGGGAACCAGCCGTCGCGGTCCAGTACCGGCTCACCGACGTAGCCCGACATCATCGACGTTCCGCGGATCTCGATTTCACCGACCTCGCGCCCCGGCAGCTCCTCGTGGGCGTCGGCCGCTGAACCGATCCGGATCTGCATCCCGGGAATCGGGTCACCGAGCACCGCATGCCTGCGCGCGCCTGCAGTCTCATCGCTTGCAGCGACGGCGATTTCGTCGTACTGCAGACCGGTGCCCGGTCGTGGCGCAGTCACCGCGCAGGTGGCTTCGGCCAGGCCGTACGACGGCATCAGGGCACCGGGATCGAGTCCGAACTTGGCGAGCTCGCCGGCGAATCGCTCCAGTCCTGCGCAGTCGACCGGTTCGCCGCCGTTGATCGCCACCCGCAGCCGGCCCAGGTCGACCTCGGGAACCCGGCGGGCGTACTTGCCGATCACGCCGTAGGCGAAGTTGGGTGCGGCGGTCATGGTGGCGGCACTCTCGTGCAGCCAGGTCAGCCAGCGAAACGGCGAGGCGGCGAACGCCGCGGTGGGTGCCAGCCACAGTGGCGAGCCGGTCAGCGCCGCAGTGAGCAGGAAGGTCAGCCCCATGTCGTGATACAGCGGCAACCAGCTGCAGCCGATTTCGGTCGCCGGATCAACGCCGAGATGCCGGCTCAAGCCGGACACGTTGGCCAGCACCGCCGCCGGCGACAACTGGGCGGTGCGGGGGGTGCCGGTGGAGCCGGCGGTGCCCTGCAATACCGCGGGCACATCAGCGGGCGCCGCGACCGGGCTCACGGTGCGTCCGGTGCCGCCGGCCGCGGCAACGTCGAGCACCGTCAGTTGCCGTCCGTGCTCCGCGCCGCACAACAGGTTCAACACCGGCCCGTGACTCAAGACGGTGCGTACCCCGATCCGGTGGAAGCGATCCAGCGTCGCATGCGCCCATTGGCCGGGCTCGGCGCCGCGGATCGGGCCGGGCAGGATGGACACGCTGCGGCCGGCCAGCCAGGCGCCCTGGATGGCGGCCACCAGATCCGCCGTGGGCTCACCGACCAGCCCGACCGCCCCGATCCCGTCGCCGTCGAGGATCCGGGCTGCGACGCTCTGCGCGCGAGCGTGCACCTGCGGCCACGGGTGGTGTTGCCATGCGCCGGCGTCGGAGTCGAAGACCACCAGGTCATGCTCCGACCTGGTCATCGCCCCGGTCAGGGCGCTTGCCAGTGCACTCACGCGCCAGCGGGGGCTTTGGCCCGGATGGCGGCCTCGAGGTCGCCGACGGTTTCGCAGGTCAGCAGGTCTTCTTCGGACAGCGCTACCCCGAGCCGGTCTTCGATGGCGACCATCCCGATCGCGAAGGCCACCGAGTCCAAGCCGACGTCGTCTACCAGCCGCGACTCCGGAGTCACCCGGCCGAGGTCGACGTTCAGATCGTCGCGCAGGATCTCCAGCAGCGCGGCACCGACGGCGTCAGATGGTGAAGAACTCATGGGCTGGGACGCTACACCAAACCTCGAACTAAGGTTAGCTTGCCCTTCCTTGTGACTCCTGCCACAGAGTTAGGTAAGGCTTGCCTGGTGTAATTGTTAATGGCTAAGGTGAGGCCCCGTACTAACTGACAGGAACCTCATAGCAGATGAGGTGACAATAAGGAGAAGCAATGCAGCTTGCCCTAGCCAACGGATCAACCGATCGCAGCACCGTATCCGACTTGATGCCGGCCACGCGCGGCAATCGGCTCCTGGCCGCCGGGGTCGCCCTCGCCGGCGCCGGCGTGATCGCGGTCAACCCGGTCGCGCCGTTGGTCCCCCAAGCCGGTCACCAGCCCGCGGTCGAACTCACCGCCACCACACAGGAGAACCTCGACAGCCTGATGGACCTGCTCTCGGGCCCGAACCCGATCAGCACGGCCGTCGGCGAACTCACCAGCTACTACAGCGGTGTCGCCAGCAACAGCCTGGAGGAGTCCTGGGCGGGCATCGAGGGAATGTGGTCCGGCATCGGGCCGATCCGGGGCCTGGAGAACACCCTCCCGGAGATCATCGACTTCCTCAAAGAGGGTGACGTCACCCACGCCTGGAACCTGATCAACTGGGACCTGGTGTTCGGTGCGCAGTACATCTTCGAGCCGCTGTTCAACCACATCCCGCGCGGTAGCACCGAGGAAATACCCGGAATCCTGGGTATCGGTACCGACATGAGCCAGGTCTTGACCAACGTGCAGGACCTGTTCGACGACTTCAGCTTCTGGAAGAGCGCCGCCAAGTCGGTGTGGGAGCCCTTCCTCGGCTTCCAGTTCGCGCTGGCGGAGAACCTGACCAACAACCCGGACCACGTGGCACAGGACCCGTTCGACGCACTGCTCAACGGCTACATCGTGTGGGACGAGGAGGGCGGCGTTCCCCGGGCGCCGTGGCAGGGCCTGCTCACCGAGAACGGCACCTTCGCCTACCTGTTCGACAAGCTGCCCGAGAAGATCGCCGAGGCGTTGACGTCGACCATCCCGGCCGCCGACACCGACGTCGACGCTGGTGCGGCCGTCGCGGACCCGAACCTGTTGGACACCTCGGACACCAGCCTGCTCGACCTGGGCTGGCTGAACGGCCTGGTCAACGAGTAGTCGCAGCACCTCCTGCGGGGAGCCGGGTTCGGGCTCCGATCGCCCGAACCCGGCTCCAAACATTGCCATTGACTAATGGCACCATTGACTGTTGACTCAGTCACATGATCTTTGGCCGATCGCCGAAACGCAGCCATGGAGCCTCGGCCGTCGTCACCGGCGCCGGCAGCGGCATCGGAGCCGCCTTCGCCACCGAACTGGCCCGCCGCGGCAGCGCCGTGGTCTGCAGCGACATCGACGATGACGCCGCCCAGCGCACCGTCGAGGCCATCGCAGACGCGGGCGGACGCGCCACCGCCGTGCACTGCGACGTCTCGCAGCTCGACGAGGTCACCGCGCTGGCCGACGCCGCGCAGTCCTGGTTCGGCCACCCGCCCACCCTGGTGATCAACAATGCCGGCGTCGGCGCCGGTGGAGAGCCGATCGGCACGCTGTCGCTGGACGACTGGAACTGGACGCTGGGCATCAACCTGTGGGGCCCGATCCACGGCTGCCACGTCTTCACCCCGATCCTGCGTGCGGCGGGCCCCGAGCAATCCCGTCAGCCCCGCGGCATCATCAACGTCGCCTCCGCCGCATCCTTCGGCGCCGCCCCGGACATGGCCGCCTACAACGTCAGCAAGGCCGGCGTGCTGTCGCTGTCGGAGACCTTGGCCGCCGAGTTGTCCGGCACCGGGATCGGTGTCACGGTGCTGTGCCCGACCTTTGTCAAGACCAACATCGTCGAATCCGGCCGGATCACCGCCCAATCCAGCGAGGCAGCGAACCTCTTGATGCGCTGGACCGGGCTTTCGGCGGCACGGGTGGCCCGCGACTGCCTGGACACCCACGACCGCGGTGGCCTGTATTGCATGCCGCAGCTGGACGCCAAAATCGGCTGGAGCATCAAACGTTTCGCGCCGGAGACATTCACCCGGACCATCGGGCTGGCGTTCCGTGCCAGTGCGGCACTGCCAGGACGGACCGACTGAAGGAGAAGAGATGGCTCTCGACATGGACGTCATGCTCACCAAGATCAAGGACCGGCAGTGGGCGCTGGCCGATATCGACTGGGACGCACCGGGAGCCGAGCTGATCCGCCCCGAGATGGCACCCAAGCTCAAGAGGTTCATGGCCGACCTGTGCTGGATCGAGAACATCGGGGCGCGCGGCTTCGCGGCCATGGCACGCAAGGCCCCCACCGCGACGCTGGCCGAGATCTACCGATACTTCCACGCCGAGGAACAACGCCACGCCAACGCCGAGCTGGCGCTGATGAAGCGCTGGGGCATGCTCGACGACGGCGAAATGCCCCAGCCCAACGTCAACATCCGGTTGGCGATGCAATGGCTCGACGACTACTCCGACGACTTGCCGCTGTCGGTGCTGGGCACGGTGATCCCGATGCTGGAGGTCGCACTCGACGGGGCGCTGCTCAAGTTCCTGCTCGACGAGGTCGACGACCCGGTCTGCCACCAGGTGTTCGAGAAGATCAACAACGACGAATCACGGCATATCGCCGTCGATTTCGAGGTGTTGGAGATGATCGGACACGCTGACGCCCGCCGACTGGCGATCGAGTTCGTCGGCACTGTCGCCTCGCCGTCGCTGATCGTGGGCGCGCTGATCTCGATCCCCCTGCTCAACCGGATCCGCAACGAGGTGATCGGCATGGGGTTGGATCCGCAGCGGCTCTACTCGGCGCTGATGCGTTTCACCCAATTCGGCGAACGCGGCGAACACACCCGGCGGGTGCCGGCCTACCAGGTGGTCAAGCGTTACTCCGGCTGGATGGCCAACCCGGACAGCCCGTATCACCTGCTGGCCAATCCGGCGGTGTGGCTGTCCGGCTTCTACCCCAAGAGGCTACTCAAGCCGATCCCGAGCTGGTTCAAAGAGCTGACCCACGAGCCGGCGGCCTGAGGTGGCGCGCACACCTGCCTACCAGACGCTGATCGTGGGCGCCGGGTTCAGCGGGATCGGTGCGGCGATCAAGCTGGCCGAAGCCGGCATCGGCGACGACGAGATCGCCATCCTGGAGCGCAGCGACCGGGTCGGTGGAACCTGGCGCGACACCCGCTATCCCGGTGCGGCCTGCGACATTCCGTCGCTGCTGTATTCCTTCTCGTTCGTCGCCAATCCCGGCTGGTCGCGGGCCTATCCGTCGGCCGGCGAGATCTATGGGCACATCGAGGACATGGTGGACCGGTTCGACCTGCGCCGCCACATCCGGTTCGGCACCGAGGTCACCGGGTTGGCGTTCGACGAAGACGCCGGAATATGGACCGTGTCGGCGGGACGCAAGAAGTTTCGGGCCCGCACCGTGGTGCTGGCGGCGGGCCCACTACCCGACTCCAGCCTCCCCGCCATCCGCGGCCTGGACACCTACACCGGCCACAAGATCCACAGCGCCCGTTGGGATCACGACTACGACTTCACCGACAAGAAGGTTGCGGTCGTCGGCACCGGCGCCAGCGCGGTCCAGATCATCCCGGAGTTGGTCAAGCAGGCCGGCTTCGTCAAGGTCTTCCAGCGCACCCCCGGCTGGGTGATCCCGCGGCTGGATGTGGCCATGCCGCCGGTGGTCCAAGAGTTGTTCGCCAAAGTCCCCGCCGCCCAGCAGCTTGCCCGCCAGGCACTGTTCTGGGGGCATGAGGCCAGCGCCACCGCGCTGGTGTGGAACACCCCGCTGAGCAGCCTGGTGGCCCACCTGGGCAAAGCCCACCTGCGGGCCGCCGTCAGAGATCCGTGGCTGCGCCGTCAGCTCACCCCGGACTTCACCCCCGGTTGCAAACGCATGCTGGTCTCCAGTGACTACTATCCGGCGCTGCAGCGCGACAACTGCAAGCTGATCTCCTGGCCGATCGCCACCATGAGCCCGGCCGGCATCCGCACCAGCGACGGCGTGGAGCACCAGCTGGACGCCATCGTCTTCGCGACCGGCTACGACGTGCACCTGACCGGCCCGCCGTTTCCGGTCACCGGCCTCGGCGGCAGGGCGTTGGCCGACGAGTGGACCCGCGGCGCCCAGGCCTTCAAGAGCATTCAGGCACACGGCTATCCGAACCTGTTCTTCATGACCGGCCCCAACTCCGGCCCGGGCCACAACTCCCTGCTGGTGTACGTCGAGGGACAGCTCGACTACATCGTGCGCGCCATCAGCACCATCCGCCGGGCGAACCTGCGCTACCTGGATGTCCGCGAGGCGGTACAACGCCGCCACAACGCGCAGATCCAGCGCCGTCTCGCCCGGACCACCTGGATGTCGGGCTGCCGCAGCTGGTATCTCACCGAGGACGGCTTCAACGCGTCGATGTACCCGGGGTTCGCCACCCAGTATCTTCGACAGATGCGTAGCTTCCGGCTCTCCCACTACCACCCGGTGGCATGACCACACCGGATCGCCACCTCAAGGCGGACTCCATCTCCGGGGTCTTGTCGAACCTGCGCCGGGTGCCCCGACGGATGCGGCGCGAGTCCCGCGAGGTGATCGAGGCCGCGGTGACCCAATTGTTCGAGGTGGTGGTGCGCCACCCCGGCGGCACCACGGCGTCGCGGGAGTACCGGATCGACGACCTGGCCCGGCTGGCCGGCACCACCACCCGCAACGTCCGGGTGTACCGGGACCGGGATCTGCTGCCGCCGCCGCGGCGAGTAGGGCGGATCGCGCTGTTCAACGACACGCACCTGACCCGGCTGCGGCTGATCACCTCGATGCTCGACCGCGGCTACACGCTCGCGCACGTCAAGGAGATGATCGGCGCCTGGGAGCAGGGCAAGGACCTCGGCGACATCCTGGGCCTGGAAACCGCGATCGCAGGCAGCTGGACCACCGAACAGCCGCAGACCATGCCAAGTTCCGCGGTCGAGCAGCTGATCGGCGATCCGCAGGCGCTCCAACGCCTCAAAGGTCTGAGCATCGTCCGCCTGGACGAGGCGGACAGCTCCAGGGCTACCATCACCCGGCCCAAACTGATCGAGGCGTTCAACGAGATCCGCGGCTACGGCATCTCCCTCGACCAGCTCATCGACCTCTATGAGGAGACGCTGCCGCACATCGACGCGATCAGCCAGATCCTGGTGCGCGCCGGGGCCGAACACGTGCTGAAACGGGTCCAGCCCGGCGCTCCGCTGCCCGCCGACACCGAGATCGCCGAACTGATCGGGATGCTGGTGCGGTTCCGCACCCAGGCCGTGGCTTCGGTCACCGCCACGCTGGCCGCCTCGATCGAGTCGACCATCGAGTCGATGGTCAGCGGCCTGCTCGCCGAGTCCCTGCTGCACTGAACCAGCGCTGAACCAGCCCTGAACCGCCGGTTCAGGCCAGCGCCAAAAACAGCTTCTCGAGTTCGTCCTCGGACAATGGTGCGTTGCCGCCGGCGGAATCACCGGCGATGCATTCGCGCAGCCCGCTGGCGACGATCTTGAAACCCGCCCGGTCCAGCGCCCGTGAGACAGCCGCCAGTTGGGTGACCACGTCTTTGCAGTCGCGGCCGCTTTCGATCATCGCGATGACCCCGGCGAGCTGGCCGTGCGCGCGGCGCAACCGGTTCAACACCGCCTTGACGCATTCCTCGTCGCCTACCATATGAGCTCCTCTCCAGCAGCTCTCCATCATACCCTGCGGGGTATGACTGCTGCCGAACTCAGCGGTGGGCGATCAGGTACGGCGCCAGCGTGGCCAGCTTCTCGCAGGTCTCTTCGAACTCCCGCTCGGGACGCGACACGTCGATGACACCCGCCCCGGCCCGCAGCCAGGACTTCCCGTCCTGCTCATAGGCGGCCCGCAGCGTCAACGCGGCGTCCATCCCGCCGTCGGCCGAAAACATCACCACCGCACCGGAGTACAGGCCCCGCGGGCACTCGTCGAGTCGCAGGATGGCGTCGATCCCCGCCGCTTTCGGGATGCCCGACGCGGTGACCGCCGGGAACAGCGCCTCGAGGGCACCCATCCGATCCCGCGAAGGATCCAGGCGCCCCCATACCGTCGAACCCAGGTGCTGGACGCTCCCCCGCTCGCGCACGGTCATGAAGTCGGTGACCGCGGCACTGCCGGGCGCGGCGATCTCGGTGATCTCCTCCACCGAGGCGCGCACCGAGATCGCGTGCTCCACGATCTCCTTGGCATCGGATTCCAACTCGGCGCGAACCGCCCGGTCGACCACCGGGTCACCGCTGCGCGCTCGGGTCCCGGCCAGCGGCTCGGTGATCACCACACCGTCGTCACGCACCTCGGTCACCAACTCCGGGCTGTACCCGAGTGCCCGCATCCCGCCCAGCCGCAACAGAAATGACCGAGCCGGAGTGTTGTGCCGCCGCCCCAGCCGATAGGTCGAGGGAAAGTCCAGCTCAAACGGCACGTCGACCCGGCGGGACAGGATCACCTTGTGGTAAACGCCGCCGCGGATCTCGCCGACCGCTGTCGCCACCCGGTCCCGATAGCCGGTGGTGTCCGCGTCCACCGCGATCGGGGACGGATCGGCCAGCGCCGGGACGCCGTCGGCCAGCAGCCGGTCCAGCACCGCGACTTCGCGTTCGCCGTGCCCGAACATCTCGACCTTCTCGGCGGTGACGACGATGCGGGTCCGCGGCCAGAACACCCGGGCCAGCGCCGTGCCCGGCGCCAACCGCTCCTGCAGCCCGAAGCGGTAGGCGCCGAACTCGAAGGCGACCCAGCCGAACACCTGGGAAGCCTCCAGCAGCAACCGGTCCACCGCCTCGCCGAGCACCGCGGCGGGCCGGCCCCGCCAGTGCTGGCGCCGCACCAGCCCGTCGCGGACCGTACGCAGCTCGTCGCTGTCCAATTCGACGGCGGCACGCAGGCCGGCGGCCAGGGTCCAACTGTCGCCGCGCTCGTAGAGCAGATAGTCCTCGCCGTCGCGGTCCGGCAGTGCCGCGGCCAGCGCGGCCGCGAGGTCGGCCGGCTGCACTCCCGGCGGCAACGGCACCGACAACGCAGTTTCGGAGACTGTTTCGACACCGACCTCGGACACGATTAGTAAATGTAGCCTAACCTACCAAGTGACGTGCGCCTCGCCCCGCGAACCCGGGTGCGTGCCCAGGTCAGCCGGGCAGCAGGGACAGCAGTCTCGCTCGCGCCTTGACGTGCAGCTGCTCGAATTTGGAATTGCGCTGCCGCTCCATCTCGGCGGCCATCCGATTGCCCAGATCCTCCAGCTCGGCATCCGTCAGGTCGACCGGAGCCGGCGGCGGCACCAGATCGCGCTCCTCCTCGTCGGCATGCGCCTCCAAGACGGTCAGGAACGAATTCCACTCATCCAGGTAACGCGGCGAGCTGGCCGGCGTCCGCAACGCCACCGCGAGCTGGTCGTAGATCTGGCGGTGCTCGGCGTGCGCGATCGCGATCAGGTCGCCGGCGGCGGCCAGGGCCGGATAGTAGATGTCGTCCTCGATGCGCATGTGGATGGTGAACTCCCGCAGCAGTTCATCGAGGGTCTCCTCCCGTTCGGCCGAGCCGACCGGGGCTGACTTGAACTTCGAGCCCAATCCGCGCAATACGTTGTGGTGGGCCCTCAGCACGTCATAGGCGTTGCTCACTGCGCAATCTCCTTCGGTTCGACCAGTTCGGGGCATTCCTGGGCCTGCGGGGCGAGATACTTCACCCGGCCCAGGCCGAGAGGTGACGGCGCGCCGTCGCGCAGCTCGACCATCCCGTCGCGCACCCGCGCCTGGTAGCACGGCAGCGGAGCGGCAGCCGGTCCGCGCACCACGGCGCCGGTCTGGACGTCGAACTGCGAGCCGTGCCACGGGCACACGAGGCGGCCGCGGTCGACCCATCCGTCCTCCATCGGCGCGGCAAGGTGCGGGCACAGCCCGGCGAACGCCGACACGTTGTCGCCGTCGCGGCACAGCACCACCCCGACGCCGTCGACTTCGACCCGCGTGGGCTTCTTGCCGGCGGGCAGCTCCGCTTCCGGGAGCACCGGTGTCCAGGTGTCGATGCGCAGCCGCGCACCGGATTGGTCCATGCCGATCCCGGAGCCGAATACCAGCGCGCCGCCGAGGAATCCGCTGGCGGAGGTGATCCCATAGCCGATCGCGCTGGTGACAACGCCCCGCAGCTGCCGGCCGCGACGACGGTCACGCCAGGATTGGATGTAGAGGCCGGTGGCGACGAGGTTCAGCACGCCGTGCACCAGTCCGATCCGCCGGTCCTTCTCGTGGGTGTGCTGCCAGTCGGTCACCCCAGTCGCCGCGGACGCGAAGTTGGCCAGAATCCCCAGCCCCAGCGCGCGCTGCGCGAATCGGGGCGCGCCGAGCATCTCGGTGGAGGACCTGCCGGGTAGCAGGCTCAGCGCATCCAGCGCCACCGTCGTCCCGATCGCTCCAGTGGTCAGCGATGCCAGCGGCGGATGTACCGGGTGCCCGAGCCACACCCCGTTCAAGAGGTTGGTCACCCGATTCCGCGCCCCGCCGAACGCGTTGAACACGAAGCTCAGCACGTTCTCCAGCCGGTAGCTCGGCCGATCCATCCACTCTTGTCGTCCGAGGATTTCCAGCACCCGCTCGCCAGGTCCGTGCGCCCGATCTTCGGCGCCTCGTGCCCGCTGAACTGCCATCCCGTCGCCCTCCATCTGCCCTGACCAGACTTCGCCCGTGTCCTCGTTTGCGGAGACACACCGGGGAGCGTATCCGCATCTAGCATTTACTACAAGTAACGGATTGCGATATTGCTGACCTAAGTCGACGGCGCCGGTCGCAACTCGAGGCGCGATGCGCCGAACCCGGACTAAATTCTTTTATTTACTGGGATTTTAATGCGAGGACGAACGACCGAGGACGGACCGAAAGCCGGATCTGACAACGTCAAGACAAGGTTGCTGTGAATATGTTGGCAGTCGGTTTTTCGGTATCGGGATTAAGAGCATTCTGCCCCGTTTTAATTCCGCATATGCGGTTTCGTTCCCACCTCTCCCCGGTGACGCCGGCCGCAGCGACGGATCGCAGTGATGCGTTACAGGAGTTCACAATTCGGTATCGGCCCTCACACAACGGTTGGCAAGGACGGCCACCGTGTGGACTATGGAGTCATGCTAAGTATTCGCAAACTCGTTGGATCGATGTTCGTAGCCGGTGCCGCGGCGGCGATCGCTGTCGCCCCGACAGGCGTGATGCTGATGAGCGCACCGGCGGGCACGCCGCACCAGGCCACCGTGGTCGCCCAACCGCACGGTTCCGGCGGCCCCGACGGCAACGGCGGCGGAAGCGGCTGCGGCCACGACGCCGGTTGGCAGGGCTGCGGTGGCTTCATCCCCGGCCAGGGTGGCTTCGGCCACGGCTGCCTCAACGGCATCTGCGGCAGCTGGGACAGCGGCCGCGGCTGGTTCAGCGGCTAACCCAGCAGCGAACGCACCACCGCGTCGGCCAGCAGCCGACCGCGGTCGGTCAGCACCAGCCGTTCGCCGTCGCTGCGCAGCAGACCGTCGCTGACAGCGGTGGCGGCGCGCTGTCGCTCGCCAAGATCCAGAGTCGCCAGCGCCAGCCCGTCGCGCATCCGCAGCCGCAGCATCACCTCCTCGGTGTGCCGGTCGGACTCCGAGAGTTCCTCGAAGCCGGCCACCGGGAGCACGTTCTCCCCCACCAGCTGCGCGTAGGTGTTGGGATGCTTGACATTCCAGTAGCGCAGCGCGCCGTCGTAACTGTGCGCACCCGGCCCGGCGCCCCACCACCGGCCGCCGCCCCAGTAGCCCAGATTGTGCCGGCAGGCCGCGCCGGGACGGCTCCAGTTCGACACCTCGTACCAGTCCAGCCCGGCCGCGCGCAGCCGACCGTCCACCAGCTCGTAGCGGTGCGCCATCACATCGCCCTCGGGCGCGGGTAGTTCCCCGCGCCGCACCCGACGGGCCAGCGCGGTGCCGTCCTCCACGATCAAGCCGTAGGCCGAGACGTGGTCGACGCCCGCCTCCAGCGCGGCGTCGGCCGAGCGCAGCAGGTCGTCGTCGGTCTCACCGGGGGTTCCGTAGATCAGGTCGATGTTGAGGTGCTCGAAGCCGGCGGCACGCGCCTCCCTAGCGGCGGCCACCGGTCGGCCCGGTGAGTGAATGCGGTCCAGGGTGGCCAGCACCCGGGGCGATACCGACTGCATGCCCAGCGACACCCGGGTGTAGCCGGCGGCGCGGATCGACTCGAAGAACTCCGGCGATGTCGACTCCGGATTCGCCTCGGTGGTGACCTCGGCGCCCTCGGCCAGCCCGAAGTGCCGGCGCACGTGGTCGAGGACCAACGCCAACCGCGCTCCGCCCAGCAGCGACGGCGTGCCGCCGCCGACGAACACGGTGTCGGCGGGTGGGCCGCCCAGCCGGGCGGCGGCCAGCTCCAGTTCCTTGGCCAGCGCCTCCACCCAGGCGTCCGGGTTGGCGCCGCCCAGCTCCGCCGGGGTGTAGGTGTTGAAGTCGCAGTAGCCGCACCGGGTGAAACAGAACGGCACGTGCACATACACCCCGAACGGGCCGGCCAGGCCCGGCTGCACATCGTCCGTGCTGGGCAGCGCTACGGCGGTCGGGGTGGGCGTCATGGAGCCCGATCATCCCACGACGCCGCGGGCGGCGCCGACCGTCGCGGCGCCGTCAGTTCGCTTGGGCGTCGAGCCCCTCGGCGTCCTCGAGCAGCGCCGTCAGATACTGGGTCAACGACCCGACCGGCGCCGCCCCGGCACCGGTCGTGGCCTCCGCGCCGCGGGACGCACATGTCGGCCAGGCTCCGGGCCCCTGGGTGGCCATGATGCGCTGGGCGACGTCGATCTGCTGCTGCGGGGACGCCTGAGACGGCAATCCCACCCCACCGTTATCGTCCCAGGTCGCGGCGCTGATCTGCAGACCGCCGTAATCACCGTTGCCGGTGTTGGCGGCCCAGTTGCCGCCGGATTCACACTGGGCGATGGCTTCCCAGTTGATCGGGTCGGCGTGGGCGCCCCCGGCCAGTTCGGCGGCGCCGAGCAGCAGCGCCCCGGCCGCCAGGGCTGTGACTTTCCTCATACCAGCTCCACCCTGCTCGCCAGCCAGCGGCCATTCACCTTGTCCATGGTCATCCGGATCCGGCTGCGGTCGATCACGGGTTCGGGGTTGTCGACGTTGCGCACCGCCTGGTTGACCAGCAGCACCACCACGGCGTGGTTCTTCCCGGCGGATTTGACCGCCGCTTCGGCGACGTGCCCGCGGGCGGTCGCCTTGTTGTCGATCAACAGCTGGCGCAGCCTGGCGCTGGATCGGGCGTGCATCTCCTTGAACCCACCGGTCGATCCGTCGGCGATGTCGGCGAAGTTCCGGTCGATGTCGTCGGCGTCGAGATCGGTCAGCCGCAACACATATGCCCCGGCGGCCGCCAGGGCCTGCCCCCCGGCGAGGTGGGTCTGGTAATGCTGGACGGCCAGCCAACCGCCGCCGCCCAGGCCTGCCACCAGCGTCGCGGGCGCCAGGCAGCGCCGCAGCAGGGCTCGCGCATTGG
>CAXYUC010000072.1:0-21088 GCA_964292075.1 uncultured Mycolicibacter sp. | reverse complement strand
CGCCGCCGTTACCGCCGCCGCCGCCGGGACCCTGGCTGCCGCCGGTGCCGTGCGAGGAGCTGCCGCCGGCACCACCGGCACCGCCGGTGCCGCCCGTACCGCCGTCGCCACCGGTGCCGCCCGTACCGCCGGTGCCGTCGCCGCCGTCCTCGTACGAACCGGTGGTACCGGTCGCGCCGTTACCGCCGGTGCCGCCGCCGGCGCCCTGGCCGCCGGCACCACCGTCACCACCGTTACCGGTGACCGAGCCGCCCTTGCCGCCGGTACCGCCGGCACCACCGGCACCACCGGTCTGGCCGGTGCCACCCGAGTCGCCCGGATTCTCGCCGTTACCACCGTTACCGCCGGCCGCACCGTTACCGCCGACGCCGCCCTTGCCGCCATTGCCGTGGTCGCCTCCGTCACCACCGGCGCCACCGGCGGCACCGGCGTTTCCGGCCTCGGTGGAGTTGCCGCCGTTACCACCACGACCGCCGTTGCCGCCGTCGATGGCCGTGCCGTCAGCGCCATTGGCGGCCTGCTCAGTCCCGGTGCCGTCGTGCCCACCGGCACCACCGGCACCGACATGACCCGCGTCGCCGCCGCCACCACCGGCACCGCCGACGCCACCGACCGGACCGTCAGCACCATTGCCGCCGTTGCCGCCGTCGCCACCGACCCCGGAGTTACCGCCGACACCGCCGGCACCACCGAGACCGGCCAGACCGGACGCACCGAAGTGCCCGCCGGTCGCGGCCAGACCGCCGTTGCCACCGCAACCGCCCGCTCCACCGTCGCCGCCGTTGGTGCCGTTGGTGCCTGCCGTGCCCGCACCACCGCTACCTGGGACGGCGTTCACGCCGTCGACACCGGCGAACCCGGCGCCGCCGAAGCCACCGGCGCCGCCGGCACCACCAGCTCCGCCGTCGCCGCCGACACCAATCAGGATGCCGCCCTTGCCGCCGTTGCCGCCGTCGCCACCGAGACCGCCCATACCACCGTTGCCGCCGGCTGCGTTCGCGCTGGTTGAGTCCAGCCCGGTCACGCCGGCCACGCCGGCACCGCCGGCACCGCCGATACCGCCATTCCCGAACAGGAAGTGCGCGTCGCCGCCCACACCACCAGCACCGGCAATGTCGCAGCCGCAGTCCGCGTCGCCGCTTGCCGCACCGCCGGCACCGCCGGCACCGCCGTCGCCGAAGAACCAGCCGCCTTCACCACCGGCGCCACCGTTCGCACCCGCAGCCCCGATGCCCCCGACGCCGCCGTTGCCGAACAGGCCTGCGTCGCCGCCGGCGCCGCCGATCCCGTTGTTGATGTCGACCGCGCCGGCCGCACCAGCGCCACCGTCACCGAACAGGAAACCACCGTCGTGCAGGTTGCCGAAGAGCTGCGGAGCCAGGCCGCCGATCAGCGACTGGTTGATGACATCACCCTCGATGCCGTTACCGATCAGGTCACGGCCGAACAGCGCCACAAACGGCAGGTTGATCAGGTCGTTGATGGGCCCGCCGTACTGGATCCACAACTGGCTGAGGTCATCCACGCCGTTGTACAGACCGGCATAGGACTGCCAGACGAACTGGTCGAGCCAGCCCAGCGGGTCATTCTCGAAACCCCAGTCGTTGGCGGGCGCGGCGCCGGGGAGCGCGCCCATGCCGGCGAGCAGACTGTCAAAGTTGGAGCTGTTCAACGACAGGGCCGCCGGGTCGAGACCTGCGGTCATCGATTCGATCAGCGAGTCGATCGCGTCCTCAATGCCGAAGTCGGCTTGCGCCGTCGGCGTGCTCGCCAGCGGCGCCATCCCGAACGCCAAGAAGGCTGCAACCGCGCTTCCAGCACCCACTACCCGACGACGCGCGGCGGTGGACGAACCGCCATCCATTCGGACCTGATTGCGACTACTCATGGTGATCTCTTCCCGGTGTAGCTGACGGCTCGCCGCCGTTCGCGACGCTGACGTTAATTTACATTCGCCTATGAAGATAGACAATTTAACATGAGTTGAGACTCACCACCAGGTTCAGGGACACTGTGATACCGCTGGAGACACGCTGTGACGCTGAGTCGATCGATGCCCAGCAGAAAGACCACATGCGCGTGGGACAAAAACGCACCCCACCGGCGTGGTGGGGTGCGTTTCTGTGAACGATTGTGGAGCTAGAGAGACCGTCTCCTACAGCTCGGTGGCGGTGCCTCCGGCTGCGGTGATCTTGTCGCGGGCGCTGCCGCTGAACTTGTGGGCGGTGACGTCGGCCTTGACCGTCAACTTGCCATCACCGAGCACCTTGACCAGTGTGTTCTTCCGGACGGCACCCTTGGCGACCAGTTCGTCGAGACCGATGGTCCCGCCCTCCGGGAACAACCGGTTGATGTCGCCAACATTGACGACCTCGTACTCGGTGCGGAACCGGTTGCGGAAGCCCTTCAGCTTGGGCAGCCGCATGTGGATCGGCATCTGCCCACCCTCGAACCGGACCGGCACGTTCTTGCGTGCCTTGGTGCCCTTGGTGCCTCGGCCCGCGGTCTTACCCTTGGAGCCCTCACCGCGGCCGACGCGGGTCTTCTTGGTGTTCGACCCGGGCGCAGGGCGCAGGTCGTGCAGCTTGATGGTCATTCTGCTTCCTCCACATGCACGAGGTGGTGAACAACCCGGATCAGCCCACGAGTCTGCGGGTTGTCCTCACGCACCACCGACTGGCGGATCTTGCGCAGGCCCAGGGTGCGCAGGCTCTCGCGCTGCTTCCAGCGTGCACCGATGGTGCCGCGGACCTGGGTGATCTTCAGGTTTGCCATGACTACCCCGTGCCTTCCCGCGCCGCAGCGGCAGCCAGAGCGTCGCTCTCGCGACGAGCCTTGAGCATCGCGGCCGGCGCCACATCTTCGATGGGCAGGCCACGTCGGGCCGCCACTTCTTCGGGACGCTGGATCATCTTCAGTGCAGCCACGGTGGCATGCACCACGTTGATCGCATTGTCGCTGCCCAGCGACTTGGACAGGATGTCGTGCACCCCGGCGCATTCCAGCACGGCACGCACCGCACCACCGGCGATAACACCGGTACCGGGGCTGGCCGGACGCAGGAACACCACACCGGCGGCGGCTTCACCCTGGACCGGGTGGACGATGGTGCCACCGATCAGCGGCACCCGGAAGAAGCCCTTGCGGGCCTCCTCGACGCCCTTGGCGATTGCGGCGGGCACCTCTTTGGCCTTGCCGTAGCCGACCCCGACCAATCCCTTGCCGTCGCCGACGATCACCAGCGCGGTGAAGCTGAACCGGCGGCCACCCTTGACCACCTTGGACACCCGGTTGATCGCGACGACGCGCTCCAGGTAGTTGCTCTTGTCGCCGTCACGGTTGTCGCGGCCGCCACGGCCGCCGTCACGGCCACCACGTCCACCCCGGTTGTCACGGTTGTCGCGCCCGTCGCTGCGGGGGGCACTGCCCGTGTCGGGACCTGCCGAGGCTGTCGGCTGCTCCGCCATCATGCGGTCCTTCCAGTCATCTTCACGTCAGTCATCAGAACTTCAATCCGCCCTCGCGCGCCGCCTCAGCCAGCGCCGCGATCCGCCCGCCGTAGGTGTAGCCACCCCGGTCGAACACCACGCTGTCGACACCGGCGGCCTTGGCGCGCTCGGCGATCAGCTGGCCGACCCGCACACTGTGGGCCTTCTTGTCGCCGTCCACACCCCGCACGTCGGCTTCGATCGACGACGCCGCAGCCACCGTGTGACCGGCAAGGTCGTCGACCAGCTGGACGTGGATGTGCCGCGAGGAGCGGTGCACCACCAGGCGCGGACGCTCGGCCGTGCCGGCGACCTTCTTGCGCAGCCGCGCGTGCCGACGAATCCGGTGCGTGCGCCGAACCTCGGAGATGTTCTGACCGACGGGCTTGCGGTCCGCGGTGCCTGCTTGTGATTGCGCCATGACTACTTACCTGTCTTTCCGACCTTGCGGCGAACCTGCTCACCCTCGTAGCGCACGCCCTTGCCCTTGTAGGGGTCGGGGCGGCGCAGGCGGCGGATGTTCGCCGAGATCTGGCCGACCTTCTGCTTGTCGATGCCCGAAACCGAGAACTTCGTGGGCGTCTCCACCGCGAAGGTGATGCCCTCCGGAGCCTTGATCAGCACCGGGTGGCTGTAGCCCAGCGCGAACTCCAGGTCGCTGCCCTTGAGCACGACGCGGTAGCCGACGCCGAAGATCTCCATCTTGCGGAGGTAGCCCTCCGACACACCGGTGACCAGGTTGGCCAACAGGGTGCGGCTCAGACCGTGCAAGGACCGGTTACGCCGGTCGTCGTCCGGCCGGGTCACCACAAGTGCGCCGTCGTCGTTGCGGGCGACACTGATGGGCTCGGCTACCGCCAGCTCCAGGGTGCCCTTGGGTCCCTTGACCGATACGTTCTGACCATCGATGGTCACGTCGACCCCGGCGGGAACCGGGACCGGCTGCTTACCAATACGCGACATGTCTGCTACTCCCTCACCACACGTACGCGAGGACTTCGCCGCCCACGCCCTGCCTGGCCGCCTGACGGTCGGTGAGCAGACCCGAGGACGTGGAGATGATCGCCACGCCCAGGCCGCCGAGCACCCGTGGCAGGCTGGTCGACTTTGCGTAGACCCGCAGGCCCGGCTTGGACACCCGGCGCAGACCGGCGAGGCTGCGCTCGCGGTTCGGGCCGTACTTGAGGTTGACTACCAGCGCCTTGCCCACCCGGGCGTCTTCGACGTGGTAGTCGGTGATGTAACCCTCACGCTTGAGGATCTCGGCGATGTTGGCCTTGATCTTCGAGTGCGGCAGGGTCACCTCGTCGTGGTACGCCGAGTTGGCGTTCCGCAGACGGGTCAGGAAGTCCGCGATCGGATCCGTCATAGTCATTTAGGCTGCTCCTCCACCCTCACCAGCTGCTCTTCTGCACACCCGGCAGCTCGCCGGCGTGCGCCATTTCGCGCAGGCAAATTCGGCACAGGCCGAACTTCCGGAGCACCGCGCGCGGTCGGCCGCACTTGTTGCAGCGGGTGTAGGCGCGCACCGCGAACTTGGGCTTGCGGGCCGCCTTGATAACCAACGCCTTTTTAGCCATGGTCAGTTCTCCTTGAACGGAAAGCCGAGAGCCCGCAGTAGCGCTCGTCCTTCGTCGTCGTTGGTCGCCGAAGTGACGACGGTGATGTTCATCCCCCGCGGGCGGTCGATGGAGTCCACGTCGATCTCGTGGAACATCGACTGCTCGGCCAGCCCGAAGGTGTAGTTGCCGGAACCGTCGAACTGCTTGGCCGACAGCCCGCGGAAGTCGCGGATACGCGGCAGAGCGATCGAGGTCAGTCGGTCCAGGAACTCCCACATCCGGTCACCGCGCAGGGTGACCCGGGCACCGATCGGCATGCCCTCGCGCAGCTTGAACTGTGCGATGGACAGGCGGGCCTTACGGATCTCCGGCTTCTGGCCGGTGATCGCGGCCAGGTCGGTGACCGCGTTGTTGATCAGCTTGGCGTCCCGGGCGGCTTCGCCGACACCCATGTTCACCACGACCTTCACCACGCCCGGGATCTGCATCACGTTGGCGTAGTTGAACTCTTTGTTGAGCGCGTCCCGGATCTCTTCGCGGTAGCGCACCTTCAGCCGAGGCTGGATCTTCTCTGCAGTCGTCATCTCTAGATGTCCTTGCCGTTGCGCTTGGAGACGCGAACCTTCTTGCCGGACTCGGCGTCCACCCGGTAACCGATCCGGGTGGCCTGACCGTCGGAGTCCACGACCATCACGTTGGAGACGTGGATCGGGGCCTCTTGCGTAACGATCCCGCCCGAGGAGGCACCGGCCTGGTTGGCCGAGTTCGCCACGTGCTTCTTGATCCGGTTGACACCCTGAACCAGCACCCGGTTGCGGGTGGGGAAAGCCTGCAGGACCTTGCCCTTGGCGCCCTTGTCCTTACCGGCGATGATCAGGACGGTGTCACCCTTGTGGACCTTCATTTACAACACCTCCGGTGCCAGCGAGACGATCTTCATGAACTTCTTCTCGCGCAGCTCGCGGCCGACCGGCCCGAAGATGCGGGTCCCGCGCGGGTCGTTGTCGGCCTTGATGATCACGGCCGCGTTCTCGTCGAACTTGATGTAGCTGCCGTCGGCGCGGCGACGCTCCTTGACGGTGCGCACCACGACGGCCTTGACGACATCACCCCTCTTGACGTTGCCGCCCGGGATGGCCTCTTTGACGGTCGCGACGATGACATCACCGATGCCGGCGTAGCGCCGCGACGAGCCGCCGAGCACCCGGATGCACAAGATCTCCTTGGCGCCGGTGTTGTCGGCGACCTTCAACCGCGATTCCTGCTGAATCACCAGATCTCCTCAATAATCGAGACAACCCGCGGCATGACAAGTGACATGCCGGAATCTCCCCGGTCGTGCATGGTCTTCTTATTGCCGAAGTGCACGCAGGGCCAACTCACGCTGGCCGAGGTCTGCTCACGGCAACCCCTAGAGCTTAGGCGACGTATCGCCCAGCACCAAATTGCTGGCTAAGCCGGGCGTAGACGGGCAGACGCGGCAGGCCGCCGGCCGGCCTCAGTCGTCCCCTTGCCGAACCCAGGCGTAGATGAACAGACCCATCGCCGCCGCCAGCGCGATCAGCACCCACTGGACAATTGCCTGGTCAATCCAGGAGCCCGGCGGCGGGGCACCGGGAAGGATGTTGCGCAGCGGGATGATCGCGAACAGATTCGCGGCATACCAGGTGGCGAAGGGGGGCAGAAATTTCCGCCTGCCCATCGCCATCGGCACGGCCACTATCAGAGCCAGGGTGGGCAGGCTGATCAGGACGAGGCAGATTCCGAGGTCGAAGACCAGCGGCCCCCTGGCGCGCTGGATCTTCACCACCACCGCGGCATCGGCATCGCCTCGCTGGTTTCGGGTCCTGCTGGCGTCATGCACCCGGGCGACGCTGGCGTCCCAGCCGTCCAGCGATCCGGTGACCTCCACTCGGGCGGGGATCCGTTTGCGGCCTGCACCGGTCCCGACGAACACATCTGCCGACAGCTCCTCGGTGGTATAGGTGTCGAAGGGCCAGTTTCCCGGGGCGCCATACGCCTCGATTGTCGTGCTGACCCGCGCCGGCGCATCTCCCTCGGGGAAATGCAGGTCCCCCAGGTCATTCGGGGGATACAACCGCACCGCAAGCTCGGTGTTCAGTACATCGAACCGCTTGTCGTACAACGCCTCTCCGGGGTGCACGAGAACATCCACCGCGAGTCGGTTGGCTACCGGGTTCAGCTCCTGAAGCCGCACCTGCACGATGGTGTCTTCCGGGTTCGCCGTGCTCAGGTCGAGCGGCGGGAGCGGACTGTCCGATCTCTGCAGCGCGTGAACGCCGAACAGCGATGACACGTAGGCCACAACAATCGCGGCCAGGATCACCGCGCTCGTCAGGAAACGCGGCCGCTGGCGCCGCTTCTTCGCCGCAGTGCCGGCCGCGTCCAATTGGGGCTCAGTGGTCATCGGCAGTCAGGGTAGCGAACAGTGACGCCGGCCGCGCCGAGCAAGAGATGTCCCGAAACATGTTGGCCGGCAAGCATATCGGAATCCGATCTAACTCGCTCAGACGTCACTCTCCGCCCACACCCCGTTTACCTATTGTTCGACAAGGTGCGGGTTTCGGTTGTTATAAACACGGCCATGAATCGTTTTCGGGCTGTTGCGACCCGAACGCCAGCGGTCGCCGCCGGCATCCTGCTGGCCGCGGGCGCCCTGGCACTGTCGGCGTGCACCGTGCCCCATATGACGCTGGCGTACGCCAGTGAACTCGTGACCTGCGCCGGCAGAACAGATTTGAAAGCCAGCGGGTCGACCGCGCAGGCGCACGCAATGGCCGAGTTCGTCGGTGTCTACCGCACCGCCTGCGTCGATCGCACACTCGACTACACCGCCAACGGTTCGGGCGCCGGCATCGCCGACTTCCTGGCTGGAGGCACCGATTTTGCTGCGTCCGACTCACCCCTGAACGCCGAGCAGCGGGCACTGGCCAAGCAGCGCTGCGGCGGCGCGGACGCTTGGCACCTACCGATTGCGTTCGGGCCGTTGGCCATCACCTACAACCTTCCCGAAGTCGACTCGCTGGTACTGGACGCGCCCACCATCGCCAAGATCTTCAACGGCAGCATCAGCCGCTGGGACGACCCGAACCTCGTCGCACTCAACGGGCCCATGCCCGCCCAGGACATCCGCGTCGTTTACCGCAGCGACTTGTCCGGCAGCACCGAGAACTTCCAGGCCTACCTGCGGGCCGCATCCGGCGGCGCCTGGGACAAGGACGCGGACAAGACGTTCAACGGCGGGGTCGGCGCAGGCGCCAAGGGCAATGAGGGCACCGCGGCGCTGGTGCGCACCACCGAGGGTGCGATCAGCTACAACGAGTTGGCCGTGGCCATGGACCAGGGACTTTTCGCCGCAGAGCTCAAAACCCAGGCCAGCCGCAAGTCCAAACGTCCGGTGCGCATCGGAACCGACTCGGTCGGCAAGACCATCGCCGGCGCGAAGATCATCGGAACCGGCAACGATCTCGTCGTCGACATCTCGTCGTTCTACAACCCGACCCAGGGCGACGTGTATCCGATCGTCTTGGCCGGTTACGAGATCGTCTGCTCGAAGTATCCCGACCCGGTCGTGGGCCAGGCGGTCAAGGGCTTCCTGCAGGCGGCCGCCGGTCTGGGCCAGTCCAACCTCAACAAGCAGGGCTATATCCCGCTGCCACCCGACTTTCAATCGCGGGTCTGGACCGCGATCGACGCCATCTCCTAAGGCGCGCTACCTCAGATCGGTCGCGCAACGAAACCCGATATGGCTGGTGGCCGTGTCCTGCGACTGCGGGGACCGGGCCGCGGGGCGATAGCGGTGGCAGTACTCCGGCGCGCACAGATGCGATCCGCCCTTGAGGGTCTGGCTGATGCCCGAGTTGGCGGGGCCCGCCGGCGCGCAGCAGGCCTTCGGCGGCGCTGGCCGGTCCTGGAGCCGATGGTGGGCCGAGAACTCGGTGGCCGTCCACTCCCAGACGTTGCCGATCATGTCGACCAGCCCCCAGTCGTTCGGCGGAAAGGCTCCCACCGGTGAGGTGCCCGCCCAGCCCAGGGCCCCGTCGTTCCGGTACGGAAACGCACCCTGCCAGGTGTTGGCCATCAACACACCACCCGGCTGCTCCTCCTCCCCCCACGCGTAGGTGCTCGCGCTACCGGCCCGGGCCGCGTACTCCCACTCGGCTTCGGTCGGCAACCGGCGCCCCGCCCACCGGGCAAAAGCCGCCGCATCGGGGTAGGCCACCTGCACCACCGGATGATCGGGCTTGTCCTCGACGGTGCTGTCCGGTCCGAACGGGTGCCGCCAACTGGTGCCGGGGATCCACCGCCACCACTGCCGCCAGTCACGCAGGTCGACCGGCCCGTCAGTGGGATGAAACACCACGGCGCCGGGTTCGGCGTCGCCGTACAGCGCGGGATCGAGGTCCTGCTCGGCGAGCGTCACATAGCCGGTTGCAGCGACGAATGCGCCGTACTGCGCGTTGGTCACCGGATGACGCTCCAGCTCAAACGGCTGCACCGCCACACTGTGAATAGGTGCCTCTTCGGGATAGAAACTCGTCGAACCCATCCGGAACACCCCGGCCGGGATCTCGACGAGCTCCGTCAGCGTCACATCAGTCCCGCGAAAACGCAGCCGCGATAGTTCTTTTCACGTCCAGGTACGGCTCGCCGCTGACATCGACGGCGACGTCGGCGATCGTCCCGCCGGTGAAGGCAAATGGTGCACGGTACGCCGACGACACCGCCTGGCCGGTGTTGCGCCCCACACTGACCCCACCGCCGGCCAACGCGAAGGCACCCGGCTGGGTGATCATGTCCGGCAACGTGGCGACCACCGTGTCGTCGACGTACAACGAAGCCGTCCCGACGGGCGTGTGAGCGCCCTCGACCGTTCCGGTGCGCTCGAACCGGACGCCGAAAATATGCTGCCCCAACGGGATCGGATCGGACGTAGACAGCCACTGCTCGCGTTCACCGAGGAAGTTGTAGACGTAGTGCAGCCTGCCGCCCTGGACGAACAGGGCATGGCCGCCGTGCCGGGCACCCTGCTTGAACAGCAGTCCCTCCGCGGCAGCGGAATCCACCGTGACACGGGCCAATACCGAGAATGATCGGCCGCGCAGCTCCACGCACGCCCCCAGTGGCACCTCGGCGGTGTGCGGATAGTAGGTGTAGCCGGTGCGGTCGCCGGCCAGGTACGGCCGCTGCCGGGTCGTCATCTCGAAGATGTTCAGGTCGGCCAGCGGCAGCCCGTTGTACTTTTCGGCCTCGGCGAACCACAGCGCCTGCAGCTCTGCGAGTTTCTCGGGATGTTCGGCGGCCAGGTCGCGGCTTTGGCTGCGATCCTCGGCAATGCGGTACAGCTCCCACCGGTCGTCATCGAAGTGGCTCCAGCCCGAGGGGGTCGCCGCATGCACCGTGTTGGCGAACCAGCCACGATGCCAGATCCCGCGGGTGCCCAACATCGTGTAGAACTGGGTGTGTTTACCGGTGTCTGCGTCCGGATCCGCAAGCGCTGCTTTGAAACTCACGCCTTCCAGCGGTCGTTGGGCAATACCGCGCACGGTCTCGGGTGGCGTGATGCCGAGCAGGTCGTAGACCGTCGGAGTCACGTCGCACACGTTGACGTAGGTGTCGCATACCTCGCCGCGCGCGGCGATTCCGTTGGGCCAGCTGACGATCGCCGGGTCCGCGATGCCGCCCTCATGGGAGGCGTAGCGCTTGTAGAGCTTGTAGGGGGTGTTGAACGCCATCGCCCACCCGACCGGGTAATGGTTATAGGTCTCCGGGCTGCCCAGTTCATCGAAGAGCTTCATCGCCTCTTCGACCGAGTCGATGTAGCCGTTGAAGAACTTGTTCTCATTCGGCGATCCGTTCGGACCGCCCTCGCCGCTGGCTCCGTTGTCGGAGATCACCACGACAATGGTGTTGTCGAGTTGCCCGGACTCGTCCAGGTAGTCCAGAATCCGGCCGATCTGGGCGTCGGTGTAGGTCTGGAATCCGGCGAATACCTCGGCCATCCGGGCGAATAGGCGCTTCTCATCCTCATTGAGGCTGTCCCACGGGCGGACCATGTCCAGTAGCGGCCAGGGCTGGCCGTCGGCACTGGTGACGCCGGCGTAGGGGTTGACCTCGGTGAGTTCGGTGTCCGCCGGCACCAGCCCCAGCTTCTTCTGGTTCGCCAGCACGATTTCCCGGTACTGTTCGTAGCCCATGTCGAAACGCCCGGCGTAGCGGTCGGCCCATTCGGCGAACACATGGTGCGGCGCGTGGCCGGCACCCGGGCAGACGTAGCCGAACCAGGGCTTTCCGGGCGCGATGGTCTGCGCATCGCGGATGAATTCGATTGTCTTGTCAGCGATGTCCTTGGACAGGTGGTAGCCGTCCTCGGGTGCGGCCGGCGGTGCGACCGGGTGGTTGTCGTAGACCAGATCCGGGTACCACTGGTTGGTCTCGCCGCCCATGAAACCGTAGAACCGTTCGAAGCCCCGCTGGGTGGGCCAGTGCCGTCGGGTGCTGGCCAGGTTCGACTCTTCCAGCGGGGTCAGGTGCCACTTGCCGACACAGAAGGTGTTCCAGCCCTGCTCGGCGAGAACCTCACTGAGCATGGCGGTTTCGAAGGGAATGCGTCCGCTGCAGTTGGGGAAGCCGTCGGTGAACTCTTCGATGGTGGCCATGCCGACACTGGTGGCGTTACGCCCGGTCAACAGCGACGCCCTGGTCGGGGAACACAGGGCGGTGGTGTGAAACTGGGACAGCCGCACTCCCCGCTCGGCGATCCGACTCATCGTGGGCATCTCGACCAGTCCGCCGAAGCAGTCCCAGGTGGCGATGCCGGTGTCGTCCCAGACCAGGTACAGCACGTTGGGCGCCCCCTCGGGCGCGGTCGGCGCGGCGAACGGCCCCCAGTCCGGTTCCGAATCCCGGATATCGAGACTGACCTTGCCTGTGAATTCCACCATCGCTCACTCCGTCGTCGGCCCCCGGAACGGATGAGACACTACCGGCCCCGTGCCGACGCGGCAGTGTTTGACGCCGGCGGCGGGCCCGGGATGTTTGGCTCGCGCGCGGAGCGGGTAACCCGGTCACCGCACACTTCATGGAAGTTTCTGGGGGGAAACCATGAAATGGACACATCAATGAGGGCGCAACATTCGTTGGGGCTCAATCTGTCCTGGCTACGCGTGACCACGGTGTTTCTGATCGATATCGGCATCTTGTGGGTGGCCGGTCATTGGCCGCCGCAGCTCGGGCCCGCCGAGCGCGCCTGGTGGTCGGCCGTCGGACTTGCCGGGGTGCTCACCACGGCGGCGTTGATCACCCACCGCCGGGTACCGCTGACCGCAATCGTGCTGGCTCGGCTCTGCGATCGCTTCGCCACCCCTGCGGCGTTTCTCACCGAAGGCTGTACGTCGGGCTTCGACCACCGCCGTCGCTACAGTCGCGACATCGTCGGAGTGCGCGAATTCCGCGGGCGACTGGTGTCGGTGATCGCCATACCCGCCGCCCCGGCCGAAACGGCTGGGCGGCATCGCCGCGTCCCGGCGCCGGTTCCGACTCTGCCCGCTGGGATTGTGGCCGCCGGCCTGCGGCAGTTCGACGTACGTCTGGACGGAATCGACATCGTGTCGGTACGAACGTGCGACTCCCCCGATGACGAACACCGCACCGACCCGGCTGCGGCCACTGTGTCTGGCTCCGCCGGACCACAGGACAACTGGCTGATCCTACGGATGGATCCGATGCACAACACCGAAGCGGTGGCGGTGCGCGATTCAGTGGCCGCAACTCTGGCCGTCGCCACCGAACGACTGGCACGCGAACTGTGCGAACGTCACCTGGACGCGCACATCTTGTCGGCCGACGAGTTCACGCAGGTCGACGCGGCCCTCCTCGCGGGCCTGCAGCCGACCCAGATCCGCCGACATCGCCGCCGACTGAAACAGAAAGAGCGCAAGGGACCCAAGCACTTCGCGGCCACGTTCTGGATGTCGCCGCGCGACATCTCCACGCAGAATCTCGAACGGCTGTGGCTGCCGGAGACCCCTACGACCGCGGTCACGGTCCGCCTGACGCCGCGTCAGCGCAACACCGACGTCGCGGTGCTGGTGCGCTATCACAGCGCGAGCAGATTACGCCGGAACACCTCGGCCGGATTGAACCGTCTCAACGGCCGCCAATTGACGGCGTTGCGAACCAGCCTGCCGACGCCGACACAACGCACCCTGGCTGTTCCGGCCCGAGCGCTCAGCGACCACGACCCACTGCAGATAACGCTAGGACCCGGCACGCAGCACCCACTGGTGCGCGTCCGGGTCCCGGCGTAACCGCTATTACTTGGCCTTCTCCAGGATCTCGACCAGGCGCCAGCGCTTGGACGCCGACAACGGACGGGTCTCCATCAGCGACACGCGGTCGCCGATGCCGGCCGTGTTGTTCTCGTCGTGCGCCTTGACCTTCTTGGTGGTCCGGATGATCTTGCCGTACAGCGGGTGGCGCATACGGTCCTCGAGCTCGACGACGATGGTCTTGTCCATCTTGTCGCTGACCACGTAGCCGATCTGGGTCTTGCGGCGGCCCCGCACCGTCTCCGTGCGCGGGGTGTGCTTGGCACCCTTCTCCGCGGCGTTAGCCTGTGCAGCCTGTGCCATTACGATGCCTCGCCTTCAGAACCAGCGGGACCGGACGCCAGGCCCAGTTCCCGTTCGCGCAACACGGTGTAGATGCGCGCAATCTGGTGGCGCACCGTGCGGAGCCGACGGTTGTTGGTGAGCTGCCCGGTCGCCATCTGGAAACGCAGGTTGAACAGCTCTTCTTTGGACTCGCGCAACTGCTCGACGAGCTCGTCGCCGTTAAGCTCGCGCAGTTCGCCAGCGGTAACTCCCACTGCCATCAGAACTGCTCCTCTCGGGTCACGATGCGCGCCTTGATCGGCAGCTTGTGGATCGCCCGGGTCAGCGCGGCGCGGGCAATGGCCTCATTCGGGTAGCTCAGCTCGAACAGCACCCGACCCGGCTTGACGTTGGCGACCCACCATTCCGGCGAACCCTTACCGGAACCCATCCGGGTCTCGGCGGGCTTCTTGGTCAGCGGACGGTCCGGGAAGATGTTGATCCACACCTTGCCGCCACGCTTGATGTGCCGGTTGATGGCGATACGAGCCGACTCGATCTGCCGGTTGGTGACGTAGGCGTGCTCCAGTGCCTGGATGCCGTACTCACCGAACGTCACCGCGGTGCCGCCGCTGGCGATACCGCGCTGCTTGGGGTGGTGCTGCTTGCGGTGCTTGACCTTACGGGGAATCAACATGATTAGCTCTCCGTGCTCTGCGTTGCCTGCGGCTCCGCGGTCACTGCGCTTTCCTGGACCGTTTCGCCAGCAGCGGCGTTCTCAGTGCTCTCAGCGGCCCGCCCGGCGTCGGTGCTGGTAGCGGTGGTACCCGAGGCGCCGCTACGGCGCGGGCGGGTGCCCGTCGGACGCTCCCGGCGCGGACGGTCGGCCGACGGTGCGGCAGCGGACAGCTCGCGCTTGCCACCGACGATGTCGCCCTTGTAGATCCAGACCTTCACGCCGATCCGGCCGAAGGTGGTCTTCGCCTCGTACAGCCCGTAGTCGATGTCGGCCCGCAGCGTGTGCAGCGGCACCCGACCCTCGCGGTAGAACTCCGAGCGGCTCATCTCAGCACCGCCGAGACGGCCCGAGCACTGCACCCGGATGCCCTTGACGTTGGGCTGACGCATCGCCGACTGGATCGCCTTGCGCATCGCGCGACGGAACGCCACACGGTTGCTCAGCTGCTCGGCGACGCCCTGGGCAACCAGCTGCGCCGTCGACTCCGGGTTCTTGACCTCGAGGATGTTCAGCTGCACCTGCTTGCCGGTCAGCTTCTCCAGGTCGGAACGGATCCGGTCGGCCTCGGTGCCGCGGCGGCCGATGACGATGCCCGGCCGAGCCGTGTGGATGTCCACGCGGACCCGGTCACGGGTGCGCTCGATCTCGACGTCGGCGATACCGGCGCGCTCGAGGCCACTCGACAGCAACCGGCGGATCGCCACGTCTTCCTTGACGTAGTCCGCGTACTGCTTGTCGGCGTACCACCGCGACTTCCAGTCGGTGGTGATCCCGAGCCGGAAGCCATGCGGGTTGATCTTCTGGCCCATTACTCCGAGCCCTCCTTCGCGTCGGACGTCTCAGGCGCCTTCTTGGCTGCCGCCTTCTTGGCGGGCGCCTTCTTCGCCGCAGCTTTCTCAGTCGTCTTCTTCGCAGCCTTGGCCGCGGAAGCCTTCTTGGCCGGGGCCGTCGCGCCCGCCTGTTCGGAGGCGGCCTTGCTGCCCTGCGCACGACGCGCCCGGGCAGCGCTGGCGGACTGCGCCGAGCCGCCACCGGAGGACGGCCGGCTCTCCACCACCACAGTGATGTGGCTGGTGCGCCGACGGATCCGGTACGCACGCCCCTGGGCGCGCGGCTTGATCCGCTTGGCGGTCGGGCCCTCGTCGGCGAAGACGGAGGCCACCACGAGGGTGGACGGGTCCAGGCCGTCGTTGTTCTGGGCGTTGGCCGCCGCACTGGCGATGACCTTGGCCAGCGGGAGGCTGGCCTGCTGCGGCGCCCAGCGCAAGATGTCCAATGCCTCGGACACGGACTTGCCGCGGACCAGGTTGATCACCCGGCGGGCTTTGCTGGCCGAGATACCCAGATGGCGGGCCTTGGCAACAGCGGACGGGAATTCAGTCGTAACGCTCACCGGCGCTTAGCCTTCCGGTCGTCTTTGATGTGTCCCTTGAAGGTGCGCGTCGGAGCAAATTCGCCGAGCTTGTGCCCGACCATCGACTCGGTGACGAATACCGGGACATGCTTGCGGCCGTCGTGAACGGCGAACGTGTGCCCGATGAAGTCCGGGATGATCGTCGACCGACGCGACCAGGTCTTGATGACCTGCTTGGTGTTCTTCTCGTTCTGGACGTCGACCTTCTTGAGCACATGGTCGTCGACGAACGGACCCTTCTTGAGGCTGCGTGGCATCGTTTTCCCTCCGATTCCTAGCGCTTGTTCTTGCCGGTGCGCCGGCGTCGGACGATGAGCTTGTCGCTGGGCTTGTTCGGCCGGCGGGTGCGACCCTCCGGCTTGCCCCACGGGCTGACCGGGTGCCGGCCGCCGGAGGTCTTGCCCTCACCACCACCGTGCGGGTGGTCCACCGGGTTCATGACCACACCACGGACGGTCGGGCGCTTGCCCTTCCACCGCATACGGCCGGCCTTACCCCAGTTGATGTTGGCCTGCTCGGCGTTGCCCACCTCGCCGACGGTGGCGCGGCAGCGCACGTCGACGCGACGGATCTCGCCGGAGGGCATACGCAGCGAGGCGTAGGCACCTTCCTTACCCAGCAGCTGAATGCTGGAGCCGGCCGAGCGGGCCATCTTGGCGCCACCACCGGGGCGCAGCTCCACGGCGTGCACCAGGGTGCCCGCGGGGATGTTGCGCAGCGGCAGGTTGTTGCCGGGCTTGATGTCGGCGTTGGCGCCCGACTCGACCACGTCGCCCTGCGACAGACCCTGCGGGGCGATGATGTAGCGCTTCTCGCCGTCCAGGTAGTGCAGCAGCGCGATGCGGGCGGTGCGGTTCGGGTCGTACTCGATGTGCGCGACCTTCGCGTTGACGCCGTCCTTGTCGTGGCGACGGAAGTCGATCACGCGGAAGGCACGCTTGTGACCGCCACCCTTGTGCCGGGTGGTGATCCGGCCGTGGGCGTTACGCCCACCGCGGCCGTGCAGCGGCCGAACCAGCGACTTCTCCGGATGAGAGCGGGTGAGCTCAGCGAAATCGGAGACGCTGGCACCGCGACGACCGGGGGTCGTCGGCTTGTACTTGCGGATTCCCATGTCAGTTAGATCTCTCTCTCACGCCGGTCAGGCCGGTGCGGCGAACAGGTCGATCGGCTTGCTGCCGGGCGCCAGAGTCACAATGGCGCGCTTGGTGTCTTTGCGCTTGCCGTAGCCGGTCCGGGACCGCTTGCGCTTACCCGGCCGGTTCGCGGTGTTCACCGACGCAACCTTGACCGCGAAGATCTTCTCGATCGCGATCTTGATCTGCGTCTTGTTCGTGTCGGGGCGCACCACGAACGTGTACACGTTGTTCTCGATCAGCCCGTAGGACTTCTCGGAGATGACCGGCGCGAGGATGATGTCGCGGGGGTCGGTGATGGTCGCCATCAGGCCGAAACCTCCTGAGCGGTGGTGTGAGCTGCGTTTCCAGCGATGTAGGCGTTCAGGGCCTCGACGCTGAACACCAGATCGTCGGCACGCAGCACATCGTGGGTGTTGAGCTGGTCCGGGGACAGGATGTGCACACCCGGCAGGTTGCGCACACTCTTGGCGCTCGTCTCGTCGGCCCGGCCGATGATCACCAGCACCTGCTTGCGGTCAGTGATCGAGCCCAGGAACGCCTTGGCGTCCTTGGTCGACGGGGTCTGTCCGCTCACCAGCTCGGTGACCGCGTGGATCCGACCGTTGCGCGCCCGGTCCGACAACGCTCCGCGCAGGGCGGCGGCGATCATCTTCTTCGGGGTGCGCTGGCTGTAGTCGCGCGGCTTGGGGCCGTGCACCACGCCACCACCGGTGAACTGCGGTGCCCGGGTCGAACCCTGACGGGCCCGGCCGGTTCCCTTCTGCCGGTAAGGCTTACGGCCACCGCCGCTGACCTCACCGCGGGTCTTGGTGGAGTGCGTACCCTGACGGGCCGCGGCCAACTGAGCGATCACCACCTGGTGCATGAGCGCGATGTTGGCGGGAGCGTCGAACAGCTCGGCGGGCAGCTCAACCGAGCCGCTCTTCTTGCCGTCCGGACTCTTGACGTCAATCTTCAGTGCTGTTTGCTCTTTGGCGGCCATTACTTCTCACCCTTTTTGATCGCGCTGCGGACCAGAACCAGCCCACCGTTGCGGCCCGGAATGGCGCCCTTGATCAACAGCACACCGTTCTCGGCGTCAACCTTGTGCACCACCAGGTTCTGGGTGGTGACACGGTCGTTGCCCATCCGGCCCGACATCCGGGTGCCCTTGAACACCCGGCCGGGGGTCGAGCAGCCACCGATCGAACCCGGCCGGCGGTGCACTGCCTGGGCGCCGTGACCGGCGCCCTGGCCGCGGAAGCCGTGCCGCTTCATGGTGCCGGCGTAGCCCTTGCCCTTGGAGGTTCCGGTGACGTCGACGTAGCTGCCGTCTTGGAAGATTTCAGCGGTCAGCTCCTGGCCGACCTCGTACGCGCCTGCGGCGGCCTCGTCGTCGAGTCGCAGCTCGGCGAGGTGACGGCGGGGGTTCACACCCGCGGCGGCGTACTGACCGGTGACCGGCTTGTTCACCTTGCGAGGGCTGATCTCGCCGTAGGCGAGCTGCACGGCGCTGTAGCCGTCGCGCTCGGGGGTACGGATGCGGGTCACCACATTGGGCCCGGCCTTGACGACCGTGACCGGCACGACCTTGTTGTTCTCGTCGAACACCTGCGTCATGCCCAGTTTGGTACCCAAAATACCTTTGCGTGCCATGGTTTTCGGTAGCTTCCTACTGGGATCTATTGGATATTGACGTCGACGCTGGCCGGCAGATCGATGCGCATCAAGGCGTCAACGGTCTTCGGCGTGGGATCGAGGATGTCGATCAGCCGCTTGTGGGTGCGCATCTCGAAGTGCTCCCGCGAGTCCTTGTACTTGTGCGGGGACCGGATAACGCAATACACGTTCTTTTCGGTCGGCAGCGGCACCGGGCCGACTACGGACGCACCGGTACGAGTGACCGTCTCAACGATCTTGCGCGCCGAGGCGTCAATCGCCTCGTGGTCGTAGGCCTTGAGCCTGATGCGGATCTTTTGTCCCGCCACGCTTCTGCTACCTCACTCCTGCAAAGGGGGTCCGTTTTTCGAACCCTTTGTGCCCCAGCTCGTCTCTACCTTTTCGGACCCGTGAGTCCGGTGTCGACACTGCGCTGGGCGCTACCGCCGCTGTTTACCTGTCCTGGTCCACCGGTCCCCGCGGTCGGGCGTGTCGCCCGCACACGGTCTCGTGCACGATGAAAAAACTCCGTACAGCGAGAATGGGACCGGATGCGCCCGGGTGGGCGCTGGTCGTATGCCCGGCCAGGGGCAACCCCGGCGCAGGCGAACCTGAATAGTATGCCCCAGATCGGGTCAGCGGCCAAATCCCCGCGGTTTAGCGAAGCTCGACGAAGGAGAGGCGACGCTGGAACCGCGGCATCAACCCAGCGATCGCACTCTCGGGCCTTCGGACCGGCGGCGCTGGAGCCGCCCGGCAGTCGATCTTACTTGCGGGTAAGGTAGGTCGACGTGACCGGATCTACCAGTACTTATCAGACATGGCGACGACTGGCGGGTATCCCCGGCGGCACCCGGCTGTTCTCGGCCGCGGCGATGGCCCGGGTCCCCTACTTCGCCTCGGTGCTGCCGCACGTGGTCCGGATGGAGCCTGGGCTCGCCGAGGTGCTGGTGCCCAAGTGGCCGTTCGTCTACAACCACCTGCACACCGTGCACGCGATCGCGTCCTGCAACGCCGCTGAAGTCGCGATGGGGATGTTGATGGAGGCCACCGTGCCGCGCAGCCACCGCTGGATTCCCAAGGCGATGAACGTGGCCTATCTGGCCAAGGCGACGACGTCGTTGCGGGCGACCGCCCGGCTGGACCCACCGGACTTCGGCGCGATCACCGAAGGCACCGAGGTCGTGGTGCCGGTCAGCATCACCGACAAGGCCGGCCTCGAAGTGGTGCATGCCGACATCACCACCTGGGTGACGCCGGCCTGATCGCTACCGAGCCCGCCCGCTCCCCCGCCGAGCGTGTACTGAGTCCGAGATTTCGGGCTTGGCTTCAAGGGATGGATGCAACACATCTGATTGAGGAGTGTTGCTGTGACCCTTCCGCCGTTGAGGTCTGTTGTCGTCCAGTTCTGGGATCACATCGGTAGCGGCTACGCCCCAGCGCAGGCCGGCGTTGCCCTCGGCGTGTCGGAGCGTTGCGGTCTTCGCTGGTTTGCTGATTCTGGTGGCGTGAAACCGCGGCTATGCGAACCGAAGACCTGCGGCCCGCGCCCGAGGCTGACTATTGACGACCGGGTCGAAATCGAAATCGGCGTCCGGACGAACGAATCGTTGCAGTCGATAGGCGAGCGGCTGGGTCGGCCGCCCTCGACGATCAAACGTGAGATCGATGCCAACGGTGGCGGTAATCGCTACGACGGACGCAAGTCCGGTTACCGGCGCAAAGAAGCATTCGGGGCCCGCCAGAGCGGTAACACCGCACAGGTCCAGTATCGAGCGGTGGACGCTCAGGCGCGTGCCGATAAGCGTGCGCGGCGCCCCAAGGAAGCCAAGCTGGCCTATAACGAGAAGTTGCGCGACGAGGTGCAGACTCGATTAGACGATTTTCATAGCCCCGGCCAGATCGCGACGATGCTCCGACGCGATTTCCCCGACGATCCGGAGATGTGGGTGTCCCACGAAGCGATCTATCAGGCGATTTACGTGCAAGGACGCGGCCATTTGCGGCGCGACATCCACCGCTGTCTGCGCACCGGACGGGCATTGCGCAAACCTCGTAGCAGCCCCGGCGAGCGGCGAGGCCGCATCCCGAACATGGTCAACATCAGCGAGCGCCCTGCTGAGGTAGCGGACCGCGCGGTGCCCGGCCACTGGGAAGGCGACTTGATCATTGGTAGCACCGAATCGGGCTCGGCGATCGGCACCCTGGTCGAACGCAGCACCCGGTTCACCTTGCTGCTGCATCTACCCGACAACCACGGCGCCCTGGCCGTCCAAGAGGCCATTGTGGCCAAGATGGCGCAGCTACCGCCGATCCTGCGACGCACGCTGACCTGGGATCAGGGCAAAGAGATGGCCAATCACATCGCGATCGCCGATGCCACCAAGTTAGACATCTACTTCTGTGACCCACACTCCCCGTGGCAACGCGGCACCAATGAGAACACCTATTGGTGCAGAGTGAGTCGTGCCGCAGCCTCTTTGACGGGAGAGG
>CAXYUC010000071.1:0-21267 GCA_964292075.1 uncultured Mycolicibacter sp. | reverse complement strand
TCGAACCGGATCGAGCGCACGATGTTGGCCACCACCCGCGGTGAGGGCCGCTTGAAGTGCAGCTCCTCGGCGAGGGCTTTGAGTAGCCGATAGGGATCGCCTGGGTGCACGCCGTGCAGCCCCAGGTCGCCGGAGATGTAGGCGCGGGCCATCCCCAGGTCACCCGGAGCGGTGGCCAGATAGGTGGTGCCGCGCGGGGTCAGCAGGTCCAGGCCCAGGGGCGCGTCGTCGGGGCCGGTGCTGCTGCCGTCATAGGCGGTGAAGCGCAGCGGCAGATGACCGTCAGTGGCCAGGGTCTCCAACACCTGGGCCAGGCTCAGCCTGCCGGTGTGGGTCTGCACCTTGTAGGTGGTCATCGTCGTCGCACCGCCTTGGCGTAGAGGTCTAGTAGCCGCGAGTCGGGGTCGTAAGTCTTCTTGATCCGCCGGTAGGTTTCACCGCCGTAGAGGTCGTCAAACTCCGCGGCCGTGTAATAGGAGTCGGAGTACAGCGACTTGTGGCCGTCGAGTTCGCTGACCTCGGCCTCGATCAGGCGATTGGTGGCTCCCTCGGTGGCGCCGGCCGGCACCGACGACCAGAACCCGACGTTGACGTAGGTGCGATTCGGCCGGATGGGGTACAGCGGCCACTCCTCGTCGCCGCGCAGCCGCAGCGGGCATAACCACACCGGCTCGATCGGCACGTGGGCGAAGAACCAGTCCAAGAATTCCCCGCACCGCTCCAGCGGGACCTCGATGTCCTGCACCACGCGCTCACGTGGTGGGCGGTGATTCCGCTTCTCGATCCGGTCGGCGATGGCGAAGCGCTGGTCGTAGGCGATCAGCTTCGAATAGACACTGCTGCGCCGATAGCGCCGCGGCCACCACCGCCGCACCTGGGGCCGCTGCGCCCCGAACGCGCGCGAACACCAGAACCAGTCGGTGTCCCAGCGCCATAGGTAGTCGTGGATGGTCAGCCGGTCGTCTTTGATCCCGTGGGCATGCCGGATCGAGCGGTAGTAGATCTGCTGGCCGGTGTAGTCGCTGACGGCGCCGGGAGAATCGGTCGCGATACCGACACACAGGTAGCTCTCCCGGGGGCTGAACACCACCCCGTCGAGGTAGTCCACCGGGACGCCTTCGAGCCCGCCGGTGTCGATGATGCGATCCATCGTCGACACCAGCTCGTCGAGGGAATCGAAGCGGACGTGCCGCAACGCCACGAAGGGCTTGACGGCTTCCAGCTCGATTCGGAGTCGCGTCGCATATCCCAGCGTGCCATAGGAATTCGGAAACGCGTGGAACAGATCCTCATGCTGGTCGCGCGATACCGTCAGCAGTTCGCCACTGCCGGTGAGCACGTCCATCTCCAGCACCGACTCGTGGGGAAGCCCATTGCGGAACGACGCCGACTCGATTCCCAGGCCGCTGACCGCACCACCCACCGTGATCGTCTTGAGCTGCGGGACCACCAATGGCGCCAGACCGTACGGGAGGGTGGCGGCGACCAGGGCCTCGTAGGTGCACATACCGTCGACGTCGGCGGTGCGGTTCTCCGGGTCGACGGAGATGACGCTCACCAGGCCCGAGGTGTCCAGGCCGGGTGCCTGGCGCTTCGCGCGCGCCCGAAACAGGTTGGAGGTGGGTTTGGCCAGCCGGACCGATTCGTCGGCCGGGATGTTCCGGTAGCTGTCCAGCAGGCGCTGCACCCCCCGCTTGTGGGATGTCGGTATATCGGCCGGCCGAACGGACATCACCTCCCACGCTAACGGTGGATCGGCGGATCTGCACGCAACGGCGCAGCGCGTCAGGGCAGCTGGGTTTGACTGCTCAGGAAACTGGCGATGCCGCGCGCTACCGCGTCGGCGTAGCGCTGGCGGCCCGCCGGACTCTCCATCAGGGCTGCGTCGGTGGCGTTTTTCATATTGCCCAGCTCAACCAGGACCGACGGGTATTCGGCCAGGTTGAGCCCGGCAAGGTCGGCGCGCCCCTTCAAGCCGTCGGTGCCGATGTAATTGGCCGGGGGAATGCCCGCGGCCTGCAACTGGCTACGCATGACCTGGGCGAACCGTACTGCTGGGCCCTCCTGGGCCGGGTTCAGCGGAGGTGCGGAGTAGTTGACGTGGAATCCGCGGCCGGCGGGCTGGCCGCCGTCGGCGTGAATGGACACGATGGCGTTGGGGTGCAGCGCATTGGCCGCCGCGGCGCGGGCGTCGATGCACGGGGCCGGCCCGTTGTCGTCGCCTCTGGACATGGCGGTGCGGACCCCGGCGGAGTTGAGGGCTTGGCGGATCCGCAGCGTGGTGTCCCAGGCGAAGCTGTGCTCGGGGTAGCCGGAGTTGGTCGCGGTGCCGCTGGTCTGGCAGTTTTTGGTGCCGCCCCGGCCGTTGGGCACCTGACGTGACAGGGCGGCGGGGTCGCCCGCGCCGCTGTGTCCGGGGTCGAGGAACACGATCATGCCGGCGATATTGGTCGGGGCGGCCGAAGCCAAGGGAGTCAGCGGGGCGCCCGGTATCGCGGCGGCCACCACCAGGGCGGTGGTGATCGCGATACCGACACGGACAAGAACTGGTACGCGCACGCCGCCAACGTAGGCCGGGGCCGACTACGCTGGAAATCTCACACGCACCGGGTCTCGGAGCTGAAACCAAGCCGCAACCCAGTCGAGACCACGCACACGACAACGCAAGGGGAGTGTCATGCAACCAGGAGGCCCGCCCGACATGTCGGCGCTGCTGGCCCAGGCTCAGCAGATGCAGCAGCGACTGCTGCAGGCGCAGCAGGAGCTGGCCGTCACCGAGGTGCACGGGGAGGCCGGCGGAGGCCTGGTCAAGGTCACCTCCAACGGCAGCGGCGAGGTGCTCGCGGTGCAGATCGACCCGAAGGTCGTCGACCCATCCGACATCGAGACACTGCAGGACCTGCTCGTGGGAGCGCTCGCGGACGCCTCGAAGAAGGCGCACACGCTGGCCCAGCAGCGGCTGTCGCCGCTGGCCGGCGGCATGGGCGGCGCGCTCGGCATGCCGGGAGCCTAGGTGTTTGAGGGTCCGGTTCAGGACCTGATCGACGAGCTGGGCAAGCTGCCGGGTATCGGCCCCAAGAGCGCCCAGCGGATCGCGTTTCATTTGCTGTCGGTGGAGCCGCCGGAGATCGACCGGCTCACCGCGGTGCTCACCAAGGTCCGCGATGGGGTGCGGTTCTGCGAGGTGTGCGGCAACGTCTCCGACGCGCAGCGCTGCCGGATCTGCGGTGATGCGCGCCGCGACTTCGCCCAGATCTGTGTCGTCGAGGAGCCCAAGGACGTCGCGGCCATCGAGCGCACCCGGGAGTTCCACGGCCGCTACCACGTGCTCGGTGGCGCGCTGGATCCGCTGTCGGGGATCGGCCCCGAGCAACTGCGGGTGCGTGAGCTGCTGAATCGGGTCGGGGAGCGGATCGATGGGGTTGACGTCAGTGAGGTGATCATCGCCACCGACCCCAACACCGAGGGTGAGGCCACCGCCACCTACTTGGTGCGGGTGCTGCGCGACATTCCCGGGCTCAGCGTGACGCGCCTGGCGTCCGGTTTGCCGATGGGCGGTGACCTGGAATTCGCCGACGAGCTGACGTTAGGCCGGGCCTTTACCGGCCGCCGCGCCATGGCCTGATTTCTTTCCCCGCGAGATCGCACTCACGCAGGTGTCTTCTCGAACTTTTCCTGCGTGAATGCAATCTCGCGGCACACCGCTGCCCCTAGACCGGTTGCAGCACCTCGGCGATCGCCACCCCGGCGGCGATCCCGGCACGGGCCGTCCGCACCTTTTCCGGGATGCCCGCGCCCACCACGCCGACCAGGAGCCCGTCGCGCTCGTAGTAGGCCAGGAACCGGCGGCCGTCATCCTCGACCAGGTGCACGGTGTCGCCGGCCCGCGGCCGGCCTAGGCACTGAATCTTGACGTCGTACTGGTCGCTCCAGAAATAGGGCACGCTCGGGCTCACCACCGCCTCCAGGTTCAGCATCGCCGCCACCAGGGTCTTCGCCTGATCGGCAACGTTGCTCCAGTGCTCGACGCGGACCTGGGCCCCGCCGCCGTCGCGCCAGGACGCCACATCGCCGATCGCCCACACATCGGGGGCGCTGGTACGTCCGACCGCGTCGCAGACGACGCCGTCAGCCACGTCGACATCGCTGCCGGTCAGCCAGTCGCTGGCCGGGCGCGACCCGATCCCGACCACCACGAGGTCGGCCTCGATGACCGACCCGTCGGACAGCGTCACCGACTCGACGCATTCGCCGCCGGAGACCGAGTCCACCGTCACGCCGGTGCGCACGTCGACGCCCTCATCGCGGTGCAGCCGGGCGATCAACGCCCCGGCCTGCTCGCCCAGCACGCCGGCCAGGGGTGCGGTCTGCGGCTCCACCAGCACCACCTGCACGCCCATGCCGCGCAGACTGGCGGTGACCTCGCAGCCGATGAAACCGGCGCCGATCACCACCGCGCGGCGTGCGCTGGCGGCCCGGCGCCGCAGCGCCACACAGTCGTCGAGCGAGCGCAGCACGCAGATGCCGTCCAGGTCGCCGAACGCCGCGATGCGGTTGGGCACCAGGCCGGTGGCGATCACCAGCTGGTCGTAGCCGAGCACCTGTCCGTCGGCCAACTCCACCCGGTGGCCCGGCACATCGACGGTGCGGGCGGGGCAGCCGAGGCGCAAGGTGATCTGGTTGTCCTCGTAGAACCCGGCCGGCTTGAGTGCCACGCTCTCGACCTCACCGCGCAGCATCTGCTTGGACAGTGGCGGGCGATCGTAGGGCGGGTGCGCTTCGGCACCGACGACGGTGATCGGATCGGTGTAGCCGTTGCGGCGGAGCTGTTCGGCGGTGCGTACCGCGGCCAGGCCCGCCCCGACGATGAGCACTCCGCTCATGGCCGGACCACTTCCACCATCTCGAAGTCGGCTTTCGCGGCGCCGCAGTCCGGGCAGCTCCAGTCCTCACCGATGTCGGCCCAGCGGGTGCCGGGCTCGATGCCGTCCTCCGGCCAACCCAGCGCCTCGTCGTATTCGAAGCCGCACTGCAGGCACCGGAACAGTTTGTGGTCGTTCATCAGTTCGCTCCTGTCGGTTGAAAATCCAGCTTTTCGCGTACCGCACAGTCCGGGCAGGTCCAGTCGTCGGGGATCTGCTGCCAGGGCGTGCCGGCGCTGAACCCCTCTCGGGGCTCCCCGGTGGCCTCGTCGTAGACGTACCCGCAGCCCGGGCACCCGTACCCGGCCATCAGGCCGCCGCCTGGTAGCGGGCCAGGATCTTCTCCCGGCGGCGCGGCGAGATGTTGGCCCGGGTGATGTCACCGGCGTAGTGCTCGAGCACCCGGTGGTCCATCAGCTTGCGCCACACCGTCGGGAAGTAGGTCACCCCGATCAGGGCGCCGTAGCCGGCCGGCAGGTTCGGCGAGTCCTCGAAGCTGCGCAGCGTCTGGTAGCGCCGGGTGGGGTTGGCGTGGTGGTCGCTGTGCCGCTGCAGGTGGTAGAGGAACAGGTTGGTGACCATGTGGTCGGAGTTCCAGCTGTGCTGCGGTGTGCAGCGCTCGTAGCGGCCTTGCGAACCCTCACCGCCCTGCTTCTGGCGGACCAGCCCGTAGTGCTCCAGGTAGTTCACCGACTCCAGCAGCGACGATCCGTAGATGGCGTTGATCAACACGTAGGGCAGCAGCGCGACCCCGAACACCGCGATCATCACGCCCCAGAACAACACCGACATCGCCAACGCGTTGACCACGTCGTTGTCCGCCCACGTCCGCGGGTTCCACGGGCTCTTGCCGGTCCGGCGGACCCGCTGGGACTCCAGCTCCCACGCCGATCGGATACCGCCGAAAGTGCTGCGCGGCAGGAACTCCCAGAACGTCTCGCCGAAGCGGGCCGACGCCGGGTCCTCGGGGGTGGCCACCCGGACGTGGTGGCCGCGGTTGTGCTCGACGTAGAAGTGCCCGTAGCAGACCTGGGCCAGGGTGATCTTGGCCAGCCACCGCTCCAGCGACTCCCGCTTGTGGCCCAGCTCGTGGGCGGTGTTGATGCCGACCCCGGCCACGGTCGCGGTGGTCAGTGCCACCCCGATCTTGCCCAGCCAGCCCAGCGACCCGTCGAACCCGAGCCAGCCCAGGTCCGAGGCGGTGAACAGGTAGGCGCCGAAAATCGCGCTGGCGTACTGGAAGGGAATGTAGGCGTAGGTGGCGTAGCGGTAGTACTTGTCGTTCTCCAGTGCCGCCATTACCTCATCCGGCGGGTTCTGCCCGTCGGCGCCGATCCAGAGGTCCAGTGCCGGCAGCAGCACGTAGAGCAGGATCGGCCCGATGTACAGCGGCAGTTGCGCCGCGGTGTGCAGTTCGGCCTTGTTCAGTGCCCAGACCAGCGGCAGTACCAGGAACAGCATGGTGGGCACGATCAGGCCCAGCAGCCATAGGTGACGTTTCTTGTCCTGCCAGAGGTTCGGTTCGCTGGCCATCTCGGTGCTCATTGCATTTAACCCCTCGTCTTGGTCACACCACGTGTTTTCGGATGTGCCTGACGTTAGGGAGCGCCGCAGCCTCGCCGCTCGTCCCGCGCGGCCGGAATTCGGCCGGCTATTCGTCCTGCGAAGACAACACGGCAGCGCCGTACCACTGACACAGCAGCAGGGCGATCTCCACGTCCAGGCGATCGTCGGCGATCGGGCGGCCGCGGCGTTCGATCGCCCGCTGGACGCGGTACTTCATGGTGTTGACGTGAAAGTGCAGTTGCTCGCCGGCCGCCTTGAAGCTCGATCCGGTCCGCAGGAACACCCGCAGGGTGTCGCGCAGCCGGCCGTCGCTCTCGGTCGCGCAGGCCAGTGGGCCGAGCACCTCGGCGACCCAGGTCCGCGCGGCGGACAGGTTCTCGGCGCCGAGTAGTGCCGCGGCGGACAGTCCCGGATCGCGTGCCGCGCTGACCCGCACCGAGCCGGAGGCGACCGCCAGGGTGTGCGCCGCCAGCGCCTGCTGATGCGATCGGCGGAAGCCCTCGACGCCGGGGAGCGGATCACCGATCGCCACCCACGGCTTGTCGTCCGCGGTGAGCGCGCAGGCTCGGATCTGTTCCACCACATCGCCCCCGGCGCCCGAGGGCAGCGGAAGCCACGCCCACCCGGTGGTGCTGTCGGCGGGCACGAACAGTGGCGCCCCGTGCACCGGCAGCGTCTCGGCGAGCTGCTTGACGAAACCTTCCGCGGCGGCCAGCCGGTCGCCGGCCGAATCGGGATACCACACCACGATCCCGGCGTGGGTTCGCCGCAGCGGGTAGCGGATCGCGGTCGTCATCGCGTCAACGTCCAGGCTCTCGTCGGCAAGGATGTCGCGGACCCGCAACGCGCGCACCGCATTTCGACTTTCCAGCCAGCGTTCCCGCTCGGCCTGATAGACGGTCGACACCTGCTGCGACATCTCATCGATGTAGCCGAACATGAGTTCCGACATGGTGCCGAGCACGCTCAGGCTCAGATCGGGTTCCAGCTGCGCCGAACGGATCTCCGCCAGCACCAGCTGCAGCGCCACCGAGTGGCCCAGCCGGTAGCCGCGCACCAATGCGTTGACCGGCACCCCGCGCTGCGCCAGCCGGCGGGCATGTTCCAGGGCGACCGGCGGTGCGGCGATGTCAGCCACCGGAATGTTGTGGCGGATCGCCGAGAAGTACGTGTCGACGTTCGCCGACACGGTCTCGTGCAGCAGCTGCAGCAGCGACGAATCGCTGGTCAGGTCCGGCGATTCCTTGGCGACCAGATCCTCGATGACCCCGATGGTCTCGGCCAGGCGATCGTAGAGGCGCTGGGAGATCCCGATCGCGGCTTGGGCAACGTCGCTCTGATCGGTCATGGTCGCAAACGTAGTCAGACTCGCCGGGGCGCAGCCAGTCTTTCGCGGCGCAACATATCCACTTCCGGCAACTCCAGGGGCGCCAGATCGCCGACCACCTTCGACAGCAGCAGGTCGGCCAGCTCCGGGTTGCGGGCCAGGCACGGCCCGTGCAGGTAGGTGGCGACGACGCTGCCCTGCACCGCGCCGTCGTAGCCGTCGCCGGCCTTGTTGCCGGCGCCCTTGCTGACCGTGCTCAGCGGCGAGGCATCCAGCCCCAGCACGGTGCCGCCGCGGTGGTTCTCGAAACCGGTCAGTGGCGCCGACAGCCCCGCCAGCAGCGGAGTGGCGACCACCTCGCCGATGGTGCGCGACTCCTGCGGCGAGGTTGTCACGTCGAGCAACCCCACCCCCTCGACCCGCTCGCCGGCGGAGGTCTCATACCACTGTCCGAGCACCTGGATGGCCGCGCAGATCGCCAGCACGGGCGCGCCGCGCGCGGCCGCGCGCTGCAAGCCCGGGTGGGTGATCAGATGCCGGGTGGCCAGTCGCTGTGCGTAGTCCTCGGCACCGCCCAGGGTGTAGAGGTCCAAGGACTCGGGCACCGGGTCGGCCAGGGTGATCTCGACGATCTCGGCGGCAATCCCGCGCAGCAGCAGTCGCTGCCGCAGCACCACCGCGTTGCCGCCGTCACCATAGGTGCCCATTACGTCGGGCAGCACCAGCCCGATCCGCACGGTCATGCCAACCTCCGCTGCAGCGCCAGGAACGCGGTGTAGTTGGCGACCACCTCGACCGGGCCGGGCGGGCAGGACGCGACCGCCGCGAGGGTGTCGTGCACCAGGGTGTGTTGCACCCCGGCGTAGCCCAGCCGCACCGCCAGGTCGGTGCCGCGCTCCCCGGCGGCCACCACGTGAACACCCTCGAAGTGTTCGAAGCGCACGTCCCACAGCCAGGACAGGTCTTCGCCGTCGGGCACCTGCCCGTTGACGGCGATCACCACGCCTGCGGCGTGTTTGTCGACCATCGACAGTGCTTCCTGCCAGCCGGCCGGGTTCTTGGCCAGCAGCATCCGCACCGTGTGATCGCCCACCTGCACGCTGCGGTAGCGGCCGGCCACCTCGTCGACCGCGGAAACCGCTGCGACGGCCTTGGCCGGATCGGCGCCGAGGGCGACGGCGGCCGCCACGGCCTGGGCGGCGTTGCCGCGGTTGACGGTGCCGGGCAGTGCCAGCTGCATCGGCAGCACCAGACCGTCCGGCCCGTACAGCGCGTCGTCGTCGAACCACCACTGCGGGGCGGGCCGGCTGAACTCGCTACCGGTGGAGCGCCAGTGGCCCTCGTGGCGGTCGATCACCTCGCCGCTGCGCGGGCAACTGACCGAGTCGCCCGACCAGCCGCCGCCCGCGGCCACCCAGACCACGTTGGGACAGTCGTAGGCGGCCGAGGTCATCAGTACGTCGTCGCAGTTGGCGACCACCACGGTCTGCGGATGACGGGCCAGGCCGGTGCGCAGCGCGCGCTCCACGGCATTGATTTCGCCGACCCGGTCCAGCTGGTCCCGGGACAGGTTGAGCAGCACCACCACGGCCGGCGATACCGCATCGGCGACGTGCGGGACATGCATCTCGTCGACTTCCAGGGCCGCCAACCCGGCGGTCCGGTCGGCGGCCAGCGCCGCCACCAGCCCGGCGTCCATGTTGGCGCCCTCGGAGTTGGTGGCCACCGCGCCCAGGTCGTGCAGCGCGGCCGCGAGCATGCGGGTGGTGGTCGATTTGCCGTTGGTGCCCGTGACGATGGCGGTGCGCCGTCCCGCGCCGAGCTGACGCAGGATGGATCTGTCGAGGGTCATCGCGATCAGACCGCCGATCATCGCGCCGGCGCCGCGGCCGGTCACCCGCGAAGCCCACCGGGCACTGGCACCGGCGGCCAGCGCCAGGCGTCCACGGGCGGTGATCATGGCGTGAGTTTAAGTTGACGACACGGCTGGGCCGCGTCCGGAGTTCGTCGGCGGCGCGTGCCATCCTCGTCACATGAGTGCTCGGTGGGGCCGCCCGGCCCGCGAACCCGGCGACGGCTGGGTCGTGGTCGATGTGGAGACGTCGGGGTTTCGGCCCGGGCAGGCGCGGGTGCTCAGCGTCGCCGCGCTGGCACTCGACTCCGATGGTCGGGTAGAGCAGTCGGTGTCGCACCTGGTCAACCCGGGCACCGACCCGGGCCCCACTCATGTGCACGGGCTCACCGCCGAGATGCTGGCCGGACAACCGCAGTTCGCCGATGTCGTCGACGAGGTTGTCGCACTGTTGCCGGGGCGCACCCTGGTGGCCCACAACGTGGCGTTCGATTACACGTTCCTGGCCGCCGAAGCGGAGATGGCCGGTGCCGTGCTGCCCGTCGATTCGGTGATGTGCACCCTGGAACTTGCGCGACGGTTGGACCTGGGCCTGCCCAACCTGCGGTTGCAGACGCTGGCCGCGCATTGGGGCGTCGTTCAGACTCGGGCGCACGACGCACTCGATGACGCTCGGGTGCTGGCCGGGGTGCTGCAGCCTGCCCTGCAGCGGGCCCGGGAGCGTGACGTGTGGTTGCCGGTGCGGCCGGTGACCCGGCGCCGCTGGCCCAACGGCCGGATCACCCACGAGGAACTACGGCCGCTGAAGGCGCTGGCGTCGCGGATGCCGTGCGCCTACCTCAATCCGGGCCGCTACATGCGGGGACGTCCGTTGGTGCAGGGCATGCGGGTGGCGCTGTCGGCAGAGTGCACCCGCACCCATGAAGAGCTCGTCGAACGCATCCTGCACGCCGGACTGGCCTACAGTGACGTCGTCGACACCAACACCTCGCTGGTGATCTGCAATGCGGACCGCCCCGAGCAGGGCAAGGGCTACCTGGCTCGCGAGCTGGGTGTGCCGACGGTCTCCGACCATGACTTCATGGCGTGCGTTGACCGGGTGGGCGGGGTCGTCGGAGGCACCGACATCGAGGAGTTCGTCGACACCGCGTCGGCCGGCGAGCAGATCTCGCTGTTTTAACGCGTCGCCGCGACGCGGAATGTCCCAATTTGGGACACGGACAGGTGAACGGAAGCCGTCATGCTGTTAACCGTGACGAAACATTTGGGGTCGGCGGGACAGCGATGACCACCGCTGTGCGCGAAGACCGGACACCCGCCGAAGTGACCCCGCTGGCAGGGCGGGCTCGCCGGAGCGCGTCGAACCCCGCTCACCGGCGGGATTCCGCGATGCTTGACGAGGTTGTGGAGAACGGACCAAGCCTCGCCGGCCAACTTGCCGGGCTCGCTGCCCGGCTCAGCATTCGCCCCATCCTGGCGATCGGCAGTCAGCTGCCGAAGGCGCCGTGGCCATGGGGCCTGGTGGACCACGCTGCCCGGGTCGTCCCCTCCGCCCCGGGCAGCGTTCACCGCACGGTTCGGTTGCCGCGCTGCACGGCACGGTTGGTCCGCGCCGCCGGTGTGCTGCCCGCGGACGGCACCCGGCGCGTCGTGTTGTACCTGCACGGCGGCGCTTTCTTGATGGGTGGAGCCAACACCCATGACCGGCTGGTCACCACGCTGTCGAAGTACGCGGACAGCCCGGCATTGGTGGTCAATTACCGGACGATCCCGAAACACTCGGTCGGCGCCGCGATCGACGACTGCTACGACGGATACCAGTGGCTGCGTGGCCAGGGGTATGCGCCGGACCAGATCGTGCTGGCCGGCGACTCCGCCGGAGGTTACCTGGCGCTGGCGCTGGCGGTACGGCTCCTCGATGAAGCGGAACAGCCCGCGGCCCTGGTCTGCATGTCGCCGCTGACCCAGATCGCCAAGGCATCTCGGGGTACGCACTCCAACAGCGGCACCGATGCGATGTTCCCGGCCAAGGCCTTCGACGCGCTGGTCGAGCTGATCACTCACGCCGCCGAGCGCCGCAGCGCCGACGGCGTCCCGGAGGAGGTCTTCGAACCACTGGACCACATCGAATCCGGGATGTGTCCCACCCTGATCCACGTCTCCGGCGCCGAGGCCATGTTGCAGGACGCCAAGCTGGTTGCGCATAGCCTGGCCGGTGTCGGCGTTCCGGTCCAGCTGCGGGTGTGGCCAGGCCAGATGCACGTGTTCCAGATCGCCGGCCCGATGGTGCCGGAGGCCACCCGCTCGCTGCGCCAGATCGGCGCGTACATCCGTGAAGTGACTGATTGGGTGACCGTCCCCGGCGCAGTCGAGAACCTCGTGGTGGAACTTCCGCTATGACCGTCTCGGAGAGTTAGGTGGTGATGCCGTAGGTCTTCAACTTCCGGTACAGGCTTGAACGCGACATACCAAGGTGCGCCGCGGCCGCTACCCGGCTGCCGTCCGCCTGGTTCAGTGCCGCGACAATGGCGTCGCGTTCGATGACTTCGAGCTGGGTCAGGGCGCGGCGGGCGACGCTTTGGCAGTACCCGGGCAGGTCGGTGTCGGTGATCTCACCGATCTGGCGTTGACGAAGGGCATGCACCAGGGCTTCCCGCAGTTGAGCGATGTTGCCCGGCCACGAATATCGGCCGATGAGCCGGTGCGCCGCCGGACTGAGCCGCACCTTGCGTTCGGGTGCGATCCCGCGCAGCAGTGCGGCGGTGATGCCCGGCAGATCATCGGTGCGATATCGCAGCGGCGGCACCGTGATCGCGGTATCAAAATGGCCCAGCAGCTCACCGAACTCCGGTGTCGAGCCGGACGGGTCCTGCGCCACCGTGGCGACCATCCATCCGGGCGAATCGAGTGATTCTGCCGCGGTGAAATATGCGTTCAGCGCTGCGATGCCGGCCGGGCCGGCCTGATCCAGGTCACGCGCGATATGCAGAGTGGGTTCGCCCGGACCGCTGGGCACCGGGCTCGCCGTGCCGAGCGCCGCGAGTTGTTCGGCGTCGACCGTGACGCTGCGAGCGCCGGGATAGGCCGACTGAAAAAGCTGCGTCGCGAGGGTGAACTTGCCCGCTCCGGGCTCGCCGACCAGGAGCACCGGCGTGTTGTTCTCCAGCGCCTCCCGCAGTTCGTCGCATGCTCGCACCCACGCCGGCGCGCGCCCGCCGGCCAGCGATTCGTGCGAGCCAAAGACTGCGGTCACCCCGAGCGGCAGCAACCCCGGCTCGGCGGATTCCCCAGCGGATCCGGCGCGCCGAGATGTCGCCGGTTCGGCGATCACCAGCATGCCGGCGACCTCCGCGCCCGCGAAGACACGGGTTCCGCGGATTCGCACGAGGCGTTGGCTGCCCGGCAGTACGAGGGTGTCGCTGGCGCGTTCTTTACGGGCCAACAGGAAGGTCGCGTGGTCGCGAAGTACCTGTTGTTCCCCGGCGTCGAACAATTGCTGGGCGGCGGGGCTGGCGATCAACAGCGCGGCACCGAAGGCGAAGACCGCCGCCCGGGCCGACCGGGCGGTGACGCGTAGGTAGGCGTCGAAGACGGCCTGTTGGGTCTGGCTGCGGTCGAGCAGCAGGTTGCGGCTGATCTCCTTCGCGGCGTTCTTGACCAGGACGTGCATGACCGGGTTCCACCCTTGGGCGAGTGAGGCGATTGCGACGACGCCCTCGACCCGCCCGGTCGCCGGGTCGAGGATCGGAGCGCCGCTCGCGGCGAAGATCTCCAGGCTTTCGCTGAAATGCTCCGGCCCGACGATGCTGGCGGCTTGGCCTGACTCGGAGACGGTTCCGGCGCCGTTGGTGCCCACGGCCGCCTCCGAGAAGTCGAATCCGGGCGCGTACTGGACTCGGTCGAACAGTCGAGTGGCCGCGGATGAGGAGTCGATCCGTTGGACCACGCGCACCCGGCGGTCGGTCAGGCCGATGGCCAGCGGCGGGTCGGCCGTGGCGGTGTCGTTCCCCAACTGTTCCAGCACCGGCCGCGCGCAGCGCGCCAACAGCGAATCGGTGTCAATCTCATCGGTGAACGTGCTGATGGGTCGGACGAGATCGACGCCGGCATCCCGGCTGCGCTCCCACGAGGCGACAACCAGGTCGGACACCCCCGCGACGCTTGACCTGCCGTGTTCCAGGAATGCCATGCGGGCGGCGGCAGCCCTCAGCAGGGGGTTGTCATCCCCGGACATCGCCTCATACCTGCCCCCCTAGGTCGGGTCTAGCCGAGCCGGGCCGCCCGATTTGCCGCGGAGACCACGGCCCGCAACGACGCTGTGGTGATCGACGGCGCGATCCCGACGCCCCACACGGTCCGGTCGGCCACCTGTGCCTCCACGTACGCCGCCGCCTGAGCTTCTTCGCCCGCACTCATCGCGTGCTCGGAGTAGTCCAGCACATGGATCTGTACACCAACCTGGCTCAGTGCGTCGACGAACGCGGCCAGCGGGCCGTTGCCGGCCCCGGTGATCTCGGTCTCCACGCCGTCGACTTTGACGACGGCCTCGATGCGGTCGGTGCCGTCGTCGGTCTCGGCAGCCAGCAGCTTCTGATGCATCCGCTCCAGCGGACGGATCGGGTTCAGGTACTCCTCGGCGAAGGCGTCCCACATCTCCTTGGGGGTGACTTCGCCGCCCTCTCCGTCGGTCAGTTGCTGGATCACCCGCGAGAACTCGATCTGCAGCCGGCGGGGCAGCACCAGGCCGTGATCGGTCTTCATCACATACGCCACGCCGCCCTTGCCGGACTGCGAGTTGACCCGGATCACCGCCTCGTAGGTACGGCCCACATCGCGCGGGTCGATCGGCAGGTAGGGCACTTGCCACAGCATGTCGTCGACGTCGGAGTCGGCCGCGTCCGCGTCGATTTTCATCTGGTCCAGGCCCTTGTTGATGGCGTCTTGGTGACTGCCGGAGAACGCGGTGTAGACCAGGTCGCCGCCGTAGGGGTGACGCTCGGGAACGCCCAGTTGGTTGCAGTACTCGACGGTGCGGCGGATCTCGTCGATGTTCGAAAAGTCGATCTGCGGGTCCACCCCGCGCGAGAACAGGTTCAGCCCCAGCGTCACCAGGCAGACGTTGCCGGTGCGCTCACCGTTGCCGAACAGGCAGCCCTCGATCCGGTCCGCCCCGGCCTGATAGCCGAGCTCCGCGGCGGCGACCGCGGTGCCGCGGTCGTTGTGCGGGTGCAGGCTCAGGATCACCGAGTCGCGGCGCTTGAGGTTGCGGCTCATCCACTCGATCGAGTCGGCGTAGACGTTCGGGGTCGCCATCTCCACGGTGGCCGGCAGGTTGAAGATGATCGGGTTGTCCGGCGTCGGCGCGATGACATCGCCGACCGCGTCGCAGACCGCCTTGGCGTAGTCCAGTTCGGTTCCGGTGTAGGACTCCGGCGAGTACTGGTAGCGCCACCGGGTGCCCGGGTACTTGGCCTGCTCTTGCAGGCACTTGCGCGCCCCGGCTACCGCGATGGCCTGCACCGCCGCCTGGTCGGCGCGGAACACCACCCGGCGCTGCAGGATCGACGTCGAGTTGTAGAAGTGCACGATCACGTTCTTGGCGCCGGCGCAGGCTTCGAAGGTGCGCTCGATCAGCTCGTCGCGGCATTGGGTCAGCACCTGCAGGGTGACGTCGTCGGGCACGGCGCCGTCGGTGATGATCTCGCGAACGAAGTCGAAGTCGGTCTGGCTGGCCGATGGGAAGCCGACCTCGATCTCCTTGTAGCCCATCGCCACCAGCAGGTCGAACATCCGCCGTTTGCGGGCCGGGCTCATCGGGTCGATCAGCGCCTGGTTGCCGTCGCGCAGATCCACTGCACACCACAGCGGGGCGCGTTCGATGACGCGGTCCGGCCAGGTGCGGTCGGGCAGCGCGACGTTCTCGACCTCATCGGCGAAGCTGCGGTATCGGTTGACCGGCATTGCCGAGCCCCGCTGGGGGTTCCAGGCGGGCTGGCCGGGATTGGGTGGCCCGGCGGGTGTGGTGATGGCACGGGTGGACGTGAAGGCGTCCGGGCTAGAAGGCTGGGAATAGGTGGTCACGATTTTCGCTCCGGCTTGTCAGGGACTTGTCCAGTGGACTCAAGAACCGGCGCATCGGCGAAACCCGCGACGGGGAGCCGGTCCTGGTCAGACCCCGTCGCGGCGTCCGAGCAGGAGCACGCGCTGCACGTGGAGAAGCTTACACGCCGATCCTGCGGTCAAAGCGGGACGTCCTGGCACGTTGCCGCCCTGGAGGCCGAGTGAACCGGCGAAGTCCTTCCCCTATCCTTGTTGAGGTTCTGTAGAGGCCCGATCAGTCAGATCGGCGGAAAGGACGACCGTGGCGCTCGTCGTGCAGAAATACGGCGGATCGTCGGTGGCCGACGCCGACCGGGTCCGTCGGGTCGCCGAGCGCATCGTCGAGACCAAAAGAGCTGGTAACGAGGTCGTGGTGGTCTGCTCGGCGATGGGCGACACCACCGATGATCTCCTGGACCTGGCGCAGCAGGTCTGTTCTGCTCCGCCGGCCCGCGAACTGGACATGTTGCTGACCGCCGGGGAGCGGATCTCCAATGCCCTGGTCGCGATGGCCGTCGAGGAGTTGGGCTGTAACGCCCGCTCCTTCACCGGATCGCAGGCCGGTGTCATCACCACCGGCGCGCACGGTAAGGCCAAGATCATCGACGTCACCCCGGGTCGGCTGCAGGCCGCACTCGGCGAAGACCAGGTGGTGCTGGTGGCCGGCTTCCAGGGCGTCAGCCAGGACACCAAGGACGTCACCACCTTGGGCCGCGGCGGCTCGGACACCACCGCGGTCGCACTGGCCGCGGCGCTGAAAGCCGACGTCTGCGAGATCTACACCGACGTCGACGGCATCTTCAGCGCCGACCCGCGCATCGTGCCCAACGCCAAGCGCCTGGACACCGTCACCTTCGAGGAGATGCTCGAACTCGCCGCATGCGGCGCCAAGGTGCTCATGCTGCGCTGCGTGGAGTATGCCCGCCGCTACCACCTGCCCATCCACGTCCGGTCCTCCTACTCGGACAAGCCCGGCACCATCGTTTCTGGATCGATCAAGGACATCCCCATGGAAGACGCCATCCTGACCGGAGTCGCGCACGACCGCAGCGAAGCCAAGGTGACTGTGGTCGGTATCCCCGACCTGCCCGGCTACGCGGCCAAGATCTTCCGTGCGGTCGCCGACGCCGACATCAACATCGACATGGTGTTGCAGAACGTCTCGAAGGTCGAGGACGGCAAGACCGACATCACCTTCACTTGCCCGCGGGACAACGGCCAGGCCGCGGTGGCCAAGCTGGAATCGCTGCGGGGTGAGATCGGCTTTGTCGAGGTGCTTTACGACGCCAAGGTGGGCAAGGTGTCGCTGATCGGCGCCGGGATGCGCAGCCACCCGGGTGTGACGGCCACGTTCTGCGAGACGCTGGCCGACAACGGGGTCAACATCGACCTGATCTCCACCTCCGAGATCCGGATCTCGGTGCTGTGCGCCGAAGATGATCTGGACAAGGCCGTCGTTTCGCTGCACGAGGCCTTCGGTCTCGGCACCGACGAGGCGGCCACGGTCTACGGCGGGACGGGGCGCTAAATGGTTTCCATCGGTGTGGTCGGTGCCACCGGCCAGGTCGGCCAAGTGATGCGCGCCCTGTTGGAGGAGCGCAACTTCCCCGCCGACGAGGTGCGGTTCTTCGCTTCGGCGCGCTCGGCCGGACGCAAGCTGGGATTCCGCGGTGCCGAGATCGAGGTCGAGGACGCCGAGACCGCCGACCCGTCCGGTCTGGACATCGCGGTGTTCTCCGCCGGGGCGACGATGTCGCGGGTGCAGGCGCCGCGGTTCGCCGCCGCCGGGGTCACCGTGATCGACAACTCGTCGGCGTGGCGCAAGGACCCCGATGTCCCGCTGGTGGTCTCGGAGGTGAACTTCGACCGCGACGTGCGCGGGAAGCGTTTGGCCAAGGGCATCATCGCGAACCCGAACTGCACCACGATGGCGGCGATGCCGGTGCTCAAGCCGCTGCACGACGAGGCCGGCCTGACCCGGCTGATCGTCTCGACCTACCAGGCGGTCTCGGGTAGTGGGCTGGCCGGCGTGCAGGAGTTGGCGACGCAGGTCCGTGCGGTCGTCGACGGCGCCGAGCAACTGGTGCACGACGGCGGCGCGGTCGAGTTCCCGGCGCCGGACAAGTACGTCGCACCCATTGCGTTCAACGTGATCGCGCTGGCGGGCTCGCTGGTCGACGACGGCTCGGGCGAGACCGACGAAGACCAGAAGCTGCGCTTCGAGAGCCGCAAGATCCTCGGCATCCCAGAGCTTTTGGTGAGCGGCACGTGCGTTCGGGTGCCGGTGTTCACCGGGCACTCGCTGTCGATCAACGCCGAGTTCGCCCGACCGCTGTCTCCGCAGCGGGCCGCCGAGCTGCTGGCCGACGCGCCGGGCGTGACGCTGACCGACGTGCCGACCCCGTTGGCCGCCGCCGGCGCCGACGATTCGCTGGTGGGTCGAATCCGGGTTGACCCGGGCGCTCCTGACGGGCGCGGCCTGGCACTGTTCGTCTCCGGGGACAACCTGCGTAAAGGTGCGGCGCTCAACACGATTCAGATCGCCGAGCTGCTGGCCGGATCTTCCGGGTCCTGACCCCCGACTGCTCCGGGCGCCGAACGTGCACTCAGCGCGAAAATTACCGCGATTTCTCGGGCTGAGTACACGCTCGGCGGGGTCGGCGTTGCTGGCGCTGCTGTTGGCGCTACCCTGCCCGGCGCGCGCCGAGCCGCCCGCGCCCATCCCACGGCCAATCCTGTGGCCGCTGGCCGAAGGCCAAGTGGTGCGGATCGGCCCCAGTGCCGGAACTGGAACGCCCACCGGCGATTACGGTATCGGCGCCACTGACCTGTGCGAGTTCATGGAGTTCCCCAGCGCGGTGCTGCAGATCTGCGGGGACAGCTTCGCCGGCCAGGGCGTGGGGTATGGCGGCTGGCATTCGCCGATCGCGTTGCGTCTGGACCCCGATTCGGTCGATGACTCCGACGGGGTGCGTTACACCGGGGTGCTCGGAGTGGGCAAGCCCTTGCTGGCCGACCCGGCCCCGGCGGGCGGTACGCAGCTGCCGGCCGGGATCGTCTCGATCAACCGGACCAACTATCTGATGGTGACCACCGCCAAGATGCTGGTGCCTCAGACCTCGCGGTTGGTGAAAGCCGATCCGGCGCAACCGGGTTGGCAGACGGTACCGGGATCGGTACGGCCTGCCTCCTACCAGGATCATGGCCAGTCCCAGATCAGCGGTTACTATGACCCGATTCCGACCCCGGAGTCGGCCTCGGGCTGGGTGTACCTGGTGGCCAACAACTTTGACCGCAGCGCACCGGTGACGCTGTACCGGGTCGCTCCGGGCAAGTTCACCGACCGATCGGCCTGGCAGGGCTGGTCGGCCAGCGCGGGCTGGGGACATGCGCCCACGCCGCTGTGGAATGACCAGATCGGTGAGCTCAGCCTGCGCCAGATCGACGGCAGGCCGGTGCTGTCTTACTTCAACGGCACCACCGGGAACATGGAAGTGCGGGTGGCCTACGAACCGACTGGGTTGGGGACCGCCCCGGTGACCACGGTGGTGCAGCACACCGAGTGGCCGGATCCGCCGGTGCCCGTCGAGACCCTGCCCTCGCCGTTCGACAACGGGCTGGCTCAGCCCTACGGCGGCTACATCTCACCGGGATCGACCCTCGACGAGCTGCGCGTGTTCGTCAGCCAGTGGAACACCCAGCCGCGCGACCGCGCGCCCTATCGGGTCATCCAGTTCGCGGTGAACCCGTTCAAGCCCTGGTCGGTCAGCTGAACAGGTGCCACAGGTCGGACCACCAGTCGGTGGCGTCACCGGACGCGACGACCGGGGTGATAGGCCTGGGCGTAGTCGACGGTGGAGGTGGCCACATTGCCATTGCCGCCGCTGGCGTCCAAGGCCGACTCGGCGACGCTGTAATAACCTGACGCCGTTGCCGAACGTCGTCCACGCTGTCGCGGTGCCGGAGTGATACAGCGGGATCCCGCTGAACGAGATGGCGAAGTTCGCGTAGTCGTCGGGCACGGTCGCCGGTGTTATCGCGCCCGCCGCTCCGATGCCGGCGACCGCGTCGCCGATGTCCGCCGCGGCCAGCGCAGCGGTAACGCCCAGCGCGCCGGCGCGGCCCCGACCCCTAGTCCCAGCGCCAGCATGCCGTGGCTGCCCGTACGGTTCAGATGCCCCATTTTCGTGCCTTCCTAAACGTTGCTCGGGCTACCGAAACAGCTGCCACAGGTCGGTCCAGAAGTTCGCGCCGTCGCCGCCATGGTGGCTGGTCATCAGACCGATGTTAGGAGCGATAGGCATGATGGGGATACAGGGTTTTCCCTGGACTTTCTGACGTTATTTCTAGGATTGCCTCGGGTTCTTTCGGCCGCCGGCCGCCTGCCCATCGGGCGCGCGGGTTCATAGCTGACGCATAGCCAAGACCTAGCGGTACCTGGAGTTCGCCCCGGCAAGATGCCTTACATGAGCGAAACACCTGACACCACAACCACCCCACCCGCACCGCCGGGTGAGCCCAAGCCCTACTGGCTCTACCGGCTCGCGGCCTGGGTCGCCATCGTCGCCGGAATCGTCTTCATCGTCTCGTCGATCTTCTTTGCCGGCGTCTGGCTCAGCGGGGGCGGCCCGGGTGGACACCACTGCCACCACGGACACCACGGCCACCACGCCATGTTCCACAAGGTCCACCACCACGGCCCGGGGCCGATGGAGTTCGGACCGGACAGTCGGGGGCCCGGTGAACTGCCACCCTCGGTGACCACCCAAGCCCCACCATCCCCAGCCGGCCGGTAACCCGGTCCGGCCACGAACAACCGGCCGCCGCCCCTCCCGAAGGGCGGCGGCCCGGGTCGTTCTGGGGCATGGTGGATCGGTATGAGCGAGCCGCGAGTCCCCAGCCCACCCCCGCCCACCCCCACGCCTCCACCGCCTCCGCCGCCACCGCACCCGCCGAACCGGCTCTACCAAGCCGCGGCCTGGGTGGTGATCATCGCCGGAACCGTCTTCGTCGCCGCGGTCATCTTCGGCACCGGTGTCTACCTCAGCGACGGTGGTTGGTACGGGCATCATCACCATGGGCCGTGCATGATGCATCACGGTCCGCCGATGGGCCCCGGCTTCGGGCCCGGCGGCCCTGGGTTCGGACCCGCAGGCCCTGGTGAGGAACCGGAGTGGCCGGGTTTCCGACCGGCCGGCCCGGGTAACGGGCCCGGCGGGCCCGGCGGCCCCGGTGGTCCGCCCGCGTCGCCACCACCAGCTCCGCCGTCGGCACCACCGCACCGCTGATCCTTCGAAAGCCGCCGAGTGTGCGGTTTCCTCGGCGGCTTGTCATGTCGGGCCGGGGGAACCCCACACCCGCCGGCGGGTTGGGGCAGGCGCTGGAGCTGGTGGACGCGTCGGCGCTGCTGTGGCGGCTTTGGGTGCTGGGGGACGGTGTGGGTCCGCGATGGGGCGAGGTCCCTGGGAAGTGGGCGCTGCGGGTGCAGCACGGGATCAGCG
>CAXYUC010000070.1:0-21793 GCA_964292075.1 uncultured Mycolicibacter sp. | reverse complement strand
CTTGCGGGCGGCCAGGCCAGGGGGCCGACGCCGGGGGAATCCCCGCGGGCGGCACCGATGGGCAAGCCGAGCCCCGCCGCCGAGTCGGCGGCGTCATCGAGGCCCCCGCGGGCCACGGCCTCGGCCAGGTCGGTGTCCGGGTCGCCTCCGGCGCAGGCGATGAGGGCGAGGTGTTTGCGCAGGACCGGCCACGACGCGGCAGCCGACAGGCCGGGGTGGGTGCGGTCGGCCAGGACCGCCAGCGCATCGAGGCGATCGAGGCCAAGGCGGTGTTCGGCGAGGCTGGCCAGCGCATCTGCGTACATGGCGGCCGCCGGCCCCAGGCGCAGGGCGGGGTCGGCGGCTTGACGCTGCGCGGTGGTGGCCGAGATTTGGGCGCCGTCGCGGGCCAAGATCTTGGTGAGCACGTCCACCGCGGTATCCGGATGGGTCGCCTTCGGGGCCAGCACCCGGTGCGGATCGGCTTCGGCCGTGGAGAGGTAGATGTGGTTTTCGACGCGGGCCCGGGACATGGCGACGTAGAGCTGCTGGCGACTCAGGTGCTCGGCGCCGACGACGTGGCAGCTGTGTCCGGCGGTGAGGCCTTGGGCGCCGTCGATGGTGTTGGCATAGCCGAGGGTGACGTGCTCGGACACGTAACCGGCGGGCAAGGTGATGTGGCGACCCGTGCCGTTGTGCCGGGCCCGCAAACCACCGTCATCGAGCACTTCGGTGATCGTGAACGTGTACCCATTACGCACGTAGTCGGTGCCGGTCAATTGCAGTTTGCGGGCGTTTTCGCGGGTGCGGATGATTTCGCCGACGTAGCCGGGAAGGCCATCAGCGAGCTGGGTGGTGCGGCCTGGGGTCCAGGTCGGGTCGGCGGCCACAGCGGCGGCGGCGCGGGCGGCCTGGGCGCGGGCGTTGAGGGAGTCCACGATGTCGTTGGTGGGGGCCAACAAGATGCTGTGCCGGCCTTCGGCGGTGTCGGTGTGCCAGGCGTCAAAGGCCATGTCGGCGGCGGTGGCATCAGCACCGACATGTACCCGGTGGTGGTCGATGTAGTAGCCGATGCCGGCGGGGTCACCGGCCCGCAATGCGAGGGTGGCCGCCCCTTGGTCGGGGGTGGTGAATCGCACCAGCTGGGAGAGGGTGAGGGCTTCGGTGTCGGTGGCGATGTCGCGCAGGATGCCACCGGCGGAGATGGAGGCGATCTGCCCGTCATCACCGACCAGTCGCACACTCGCGCCGCGGGCCAGCGCATGGCCGATGACGGTGTCGAGTTGCAGGGTGCCGGCCAGTCCAGCCTCGTCGATGATGACGAGGCTGGATTCATCAACACCGGTGAACCAGTCGGGTTCGGGGCTTCGGGCCCAGTTGTCGGTGAGCTGAATGTATTTGTCGAGGGTGTCGGCGGGGGCACCGAGATCGGTGCCCAAGTTGATGGCGGCGGCGGCGGTCGGGGCCAGGCCGACCACGTTGCCACCGGAGCTGCGCCAGGCATGCGACAGGGCCGCCATGGCGGTGGTCTTGCCGGAGCCCGCTGGGGCTAGTGCGAGCGCGACGCGGCGCCCGTTGGTGGCCATCTCGCGCACCAGGGCCTCCTGGCCCGGGTTGAGGGTTTTGTCGCGGGCGGCGGCGTCTTCGAGTGCCAAGTCGATGTCGCGGTCTGCCACGGTGCGGCCATCGCGGCGGTGCGCGGCATCGAGCAGTCGGCGCTCGGCGGCGACGATCTCACCGGAGGTGTAGAGGGCCACACCGTCGCGGCTGTAAATGCTGGCGCCGTCGCGGCGGCGAAGCGCGGCGGGTTCACCCATGTCGGCGTCACCAATGCGCGCGACCGGGCGCGAAATCCCCTCACCTAAAGCCGCGGAAGTGATCCGTGCAGCCAGGGTTTGGTCGGCGGCAACTCCGTGGGCGCGCACGATGCGCTGCGCTTCGGCCAGCACGTGATGACGCTGCCAGGTGGAGCGCGACAGTGCGACCGTGGTGATCGCATCGCGGGCGCGGTCATCCACCCATTGCGCGTCAATCGCAGGCGCGGGCCTTGGCGGTGTTGCGGTCAGGGCAGCGCCGAGCATCTGGGTCAGATCGTGCGTGCTGCCGAGGACTTCGATGGCCTCGGCACGCCACGTCTGGCGCTGCTCAGCCACACTGCGGGGTTCGTGTTTAGCCTCGCGGGATTCCAGCGTGGCCTGCTGAGCCAGGGCGATGGCTTCGACGTTGGTGGGCTCGCGTCCGTGGTCGGCCTGAAACCGCTTCGACAGCTCAGCCGTACGTGCTTCGATCGCCGCCCGGCGAGACGACCAGCGGCCCATCAATTCAGGACTGACCCCGTCGATTTCGCGGATCGCTCGCTTGCCTCGCCCCGGTGGGGTGACGTCATGGAATTGCAGTCCCAGGCGCTGGCCGAGGTGGGCTTCCAGGCGCGTGTTGTAGAGCTCGGAGGCCGCGACCATCACCCGGTGCAACGGTTGGCCGTCGAGGGCCAACCAGCGCTGAGCACCGTTGGCGTCAACGTGGGCGACTTTGTTGGAAATCGCGACGTGCGTGTGCAAATCCGGGTCCCCGGCACGCGAGTCGCGGTGGGTGAACGCGGCACCGATCAGCCCCGTGGTGTCGACCTGGGCGATGCCGTCATGCCCGGTGCGCGTGAACGCCGCACGCTGTTCAAGAAAGGCCAGGGCGTCGGCCACCGCGGCGTCGTGGGCTTGCTCAATCGTCTCAGCGACTTCCAGGGGTGCGACCGCCCACAGCGTCGAGACGGATTTGACCGGAGAGAACGTCACGTCATAGCCGGCGACAGCGGTGGTGGCGGCGCGGGTGTTGCGGGCGATGTAGCCGGAAAGCTCGCGATCATCGGCCGGCGGGCGGCCGTGTTCTTCGGCGAAACGCTCGCGGGCCACCGTCGTGCGGATCGTCGCCCGAACGTCCGGTTCGATCGCTGCCGCCCAATGATTTCCGGCGTCTGTGTTGTGCTCGCGGTAAGCCACCGCCAATGCCTGCTGAAACTTCGTTTCGCCGCTGCGGATCGCGAACGGTGTGCCCAATCGGGCGGCGCTGATCGCCGCGCGTTCATGGGCGCCGCGGGCCAGCTGGTAGTCGGTGATATCAACGGCGTTGGGGTGCAGGCCTTCCCCGAACAATGCGGCCATCTGGGCTTCGCTGACCGGTGAGGATTCCGGGACCGTCCACAGTTTGGTGACGGTCTCGGTGGGGATCATCCGTCCGCCGGTGTCGGCCAACGATGCCAGCCCCGATCCCACCCAGCGGCCCGGCGATTCGCCCTTGGCGGAGTAGTAGTCGGCCAGGGAATCGCGGCCCCGCTCGGTGCTGTCGGCTGCGGCGACCTGACGGGTCAGGTAGGTGTAGCCGTCGCCGGCGGTCAACTTGTGCAGCGTCGCTGTCACCAAGCACCTCCCGCCGAACCTCTAGCGCGAACGCTAGGAACTCGACGGGTGTCAAATCCAACACTAGCCCGGCGACCGTTATCAAACCGTTACCTAGATGCAAAAGGTGTGTGGGATTTGGGAGGTGAGCGCGTGCGGGTAGGTAGCGGCGGAGCTAACGAACGGGTGTGGGACACGGACAACGTGCATGGGAGGTGGTGTCGGTGGGAGCAGGAACGATGAGACGCATGGGTAGCTCAGAGGTGGCCGAAAAACTGTTGGCCGACGGACGTTTTGTCAATGCCGAGCGGAGCAAAATCCGACAAGCACGACGGGTGAAGTTCGCGCTTTTGTTGATGGTGGTGTTGCCGTTGGCGTTCGCGGTCGTGGCGGGGCACGTGTATGTCATCTCGCTATCCACCGGAGCTACCCCACCTGAGCCGCTGTCAGGCGGGTTTTTCACAACGCTGTATCGCGACGTTGCAGGGCAGCTCGACCCGAGCATTGCGCTGACGGCAGTACTGACCGCAGTGGCGGTCTGCGCAATGATCAACGTCGCCTTGGCGGTCGACAACGGACTCGGCGATCTGCGTACACAGGCCGTGATATCGGAGTGGCGAGCCAGTCTGGGCCAGGTGGCGTCAGTGATGAGCGCCGGAGCGTTAGTGACCGGGCTGGCAGTGTGGGCCAACCTCGGCTCCGGATCCGGGCACGATACCGGCACTGCGGTAGCGACAACTCTGTTCGCTGGTGTGACGGTATGGCTGGGGTTGACCGCCCGCGAGCAGGTCAACGATGCCGACCGGGCCACCAGCTATGCCGACGCGGTAGATAACCGGGCAGCACTGGGAACTTGGGAGTCCGAATTGGCCCGCCGAAAGGTGCCCCGGCCACTGGGTGCACTCCGGGCAGAAGACCGGGATGCGGTGCGGCAGCGCTCCCTACGCAGATGCTGGCGGTGGCTGGGAAAGCTGGCACTGCTGGAGGCGCTCTATGTGGCGCTGCTGGCCACTGTCGCCATCGTGATCGCAAGGCGGCACCTTTTTGCACCCGCACCACACCCCTTATGGGAAGTCGCCGCGAGCTTGGCCGTACTTGTCGTGCTCCAGATCGGATTGGCCGTGACATGGAGCGTTCTGGTCGGGGCAGCAGCCCGTGCACGATGGAGCTCATACGGTGCCAAATGGGTGCGCTGGCGACTTGATATCAAGCCACGACTGGCGGTGGGCGGGGCGATCGCAATCGGGGCGCTCATGGTGGCGTCGGCGTGGATTGACAGCGGCACGGTAGCGGGATTGCTGTGCGTGGGTTGGCTACTGCCGGCGGCGGTGATCTGGGGTGCACTGAAAGCGGCGCGTTGTTGGCCAACGATCGGCGTGCTATCGGTAGCGACCCAACCGCTGTGGGAACTGATCGACCTGTCGCTACATGATGCCCACACCCGCAATAAGGAAACCGCTACGCGGATTATCGACGAAGCCATCGAAACGCTCGGCCACTGCGGCGACGACGTGACGCCTCACCGCACCCGCAGACAGCGCCTTTTGCGGCCCTTCTGGCGGATCGAACCGAGCGCCGCGCCGCGCGCCGACTCAGGGCCACACGCACGCCACCGGCGGCGGATACATAAATCAAGACTGCCTTGACTTCGCTTCGTGAGCGCCTCTAAAATCAAGGTAGTCTTGATTTATGAAATTGGAGGTTGTCGTGGCGCACTATCTGGCGACGAGCAGGGGCGGCGAGCTGGCTGTCGCCGTCGACAACCTGGGCCGGCCGACAGTGCGGTTGAGCGCGGCCGCGATGAGAGCGCCGGCGGCCGAGCTGGCGTCACGAATCGTGCGCCTGCACACGCTGGCGTGTCTGCGCTCTCAGCGCGTCAGGCGCGGTGACGGCCAGGCGGGACTGACCGAGGCGCAGGTGAGCACCTACGCCGCCACCATCAATTTTTAAAAAGGGGTCCGCTGATGGCCGTTTTTGCTGACGAGCTGATGGCTCGCCTGGACCGTGTGCAGGTAGCGCTTGCCGAGCTTCAACACCGCTCGAATCGCGTGCGCGTGGCCAGCGCTGGCGGTGAGGTGGAGGTGTACGTCGATTCCGCCGGCCGTCTGGTCGACCTACGGTTGGCTCCCACCGCAACTGCGCACCTGGCACACGAGCGCCTGGAGGCGCTCATCAACGACACCTGGCGGGCAGCGGTCGATGCGGCATCAAGCGTCCATTGTGGCCGGCCAGCTGCATAATTTTTCGGCGGGGCGGGGCGTTTTCAAGACTGTCTGAATCTGGCAGAGTGCAGCGGCATGGACAAGCAGGAGGCGGTCGATGAACTGCTGGCGGCCCATGCCGACATGGAGCGGCTCAGCGAGGATCTGGCCGAGGCCCGCGAGCGCCGGCGGATCGCGGCTCAGCGGCTCGTGGAGATGGGGGCGCGGCAGACCTGGATCGCCGCACAGCTCGGCGTCACCCCCCAGGCCGTGGACAGCTTTTTGAAATACCGGGCGCGCAAGTCCATTTGAGGACGCACTACGACGACGGGCCAAATATAGGGAATATAAGCAGGTATAGGACATCGCTATACCCGGTTATATTTCGCTATATATCCCTAAAACCCCTGATCAGATACCGTGTGGCCCGCAAACGCGGGTCACCGCCTCCGTGAGGACGTTGTGTTCGGTTCGTGCGTGGGTGGTGCGCCGGCTGGCGGCCTGTTGCGCCAGGCGCTGGGCTTCGCGTCGTGCCCATTGGTGCCCATGCCCGCCGATCGCAGCTTGCGCCTGCTGGCGAGCGTCCTGGTGGGCGGCGTGTTCGGCCTGCTGCGAGGCCTTGCGCTGCTCGGCGTCGGCGAGATCGGCGGCCTGGCGGGCCTCGTCGGCGGCCGCCGGCCGGTCGTGCAGGGTGTTGTGGGCGGTGTGCCATGCCAGCAGGGTTCCGAGCAGGGCTATCGGCCTCGGTGGGGTGTTCGGGATGGTGTGACCTGCGAGCCAGTCGCGGATGAGCTGGTTGAGGTCCTGGGGCGTCCAGCCTGCGGCTGCGGGCTTGGCCAGCATGTTTGCCCAGCTGGCCGCGCTGTGGCGGTAGGCCCAGCGTGGGGCCCCCGGTTGAGCCCTCCACGCGCCGGCTAGGCGCAGCCCCTGGCTGTCGATGCTTCGGCGGCGCGAAGCGGCGCCTTGCCGGTCGCGCGCAGCGCGTCCGCGGGTAGTAACAGGGTTCTTTTTCAGGGGGGTGGAGGTGGTACTGGGGGACCGTTCCGGGTGGGGTGACACGTTGTGGATTGCGGCGTTGACCTGCGGGTCGTCGTGCAGTGCCCACACCGATGCCCAGCCGCGGTGGCGGTCGCCCATACGCCAGGACGCCATCCGCTCGACGTAGGTGCGTTGCCGGCCGCGCAGGATCTCGGTGGCCACGCCCAGCAACTGGAGGCATTCCCTAGCCCGCTGGACGGTGCGCTCAGTGAACCCGGTCGCCTTGGTGAGCTGTTCGTTGGTTGGGCGGGCGTTGCGGCCGGTGCTGAAATCCGCGGTGCGGGCGAGGGCTGCGGCGACGGTGACGAGGGTCTTTTTGGCGATGCCGCCGTTGCACATGCGGGACCGGATGTCGCTGTAGCGCAGGTCGTAGGCGGCCGCGACCGTGACGTGCGCCCAGATGGTGGGGCCACCGCTCCAGCACGGCACACCGGCGTAGGCATCGTCTTCGAGCTCTAGGTTGACGAATTCGCTGGGTGGCGGTGCTGGCTGATTGCATGCCCTGCGTCCACGGCGGATGCGGAGGACGTCGGCGGTGCTGGTCGTCCGTAGGGTGCCGCGTCGCGGGCGCGCAGGGCTGCAACCGCGTGTGCCCGGCTGACGTGGCCGCGTGCGGCTTTGCTGGCCGGGGCCTGCGGCGGGACGGCATAGATCAACAGGGGCGGTAGAAATTAGTTGAACACGGCGTGTGCGCACTGGCACTAAAGGTGCGTATGCGCTACCGTGAGACGAGTCCAGCAAGACACGTCCCTCTCTAGGGGGGCACCGAAAGCTCCGGTTCCAGCCGGGGCTTTCGTCGTTTATTGAGCTGTCACATCTGCCCGGCCAAGCACCGGACCGCTGCTTTTAAATCGCCAGCGGCAGACTCTCCTCCCGGTCACGGTTCAGCTCGCGGACTAGATCTGGCCGACCGACGACCAAGGCCGCCATATCAGCGATGTACTGAGACGCCGATGTTCCGGCTTCAGTGGCTCTACGCCGCACCTCGGCGTAGACCTCTTCATGGATGCGTGATTGGACCAGCCGCCGCTGGCCTTTATGCGGTTGAGCCATACCCGCATCTTGTCGCGGGTATCAGATACTGCCGTGGCGACACGCCGGGCGCCCGTGATGTTTTTGTGACCGGCAGTCGGTCACGTTCGCCCCCGTGTAGGAGGCTGTGCCGCCGCTTACCGTGGTCGGTACTGCACTCGTAGCTGGTGCCGGTGGCCGTTGTCCGAGGTCTTGCCGCTATCGTCGCGCTTTGCGACCGGCCACGTGGAGCACTCCGAAAGCCTTGAGCTGGGCGCGGGTTCAGGATCGTAGCGACGGTACGTGAGAATGACGGGCGGGCGTTGGCCTGCTCCGCAGGCAGTCATGCTGCCGTGGCCCGCAGTCGGGGTCCTCTGGATTATTCACCCCAGATGGGGTGAGGATCAGGGCATGCCCGAAGATCAGCCACTGACGCGAAGTGCAGATGCCACCCAGTTCGAGTCGAAATACTTTGGGGTGGCGAGTGTCGCCTGTTGCGTTAGGCGTAGCCGGCGCTCAATATGAGATTCGAGTGGCCTGGCGTGCCTGATGGTTGGGCATAAAAGGAAACTGACCGACCCCGATAACACGCCCTGGCCGGCGTGTGGTGTCGATCAGCTCCACGGTCCCCGCTGTTTCCACACAAGAAAAGGAACCTGATGCACATGGTAGATCCGAAGATCCCGAACGAGAAGCCCTGGCGCGCGGCGGCGTCGCCGTCGCTGCAAGTGGCTATCGCGGTGGCCTGTGCTCTCGTCGTCGCCCAGGCCGTTGACTGGGAATCTGCGACGCATGTCTTGTTGGGGGTGCTGACGTTGTTCACAAGCGTGAATCGTGCAGCGGCACTGCCGAATCGGCGGTGTTCCCACTGCGGCCATCGTCAATAAGCTGGCGCCATTCCGGGCGGTCTTAGCTGCCCTTCCTCGTACTGGCCCGCTCTTGTGCGTGGTGGTGTGTGCTGTCAAAAGCCCGGCTGTGGTCGACCGCGTAGCGGCGTGGCCTTGACAGCACACACCACCACGTTCACCACAATTGTGGGCGAGGACGGGGCGCCCTAGCAATGCTAGCTAGCTGCGCTAGCAGCCCTGTTGTTGCAGGTAGGCGTCGATGGCCTGGTCGGTGATCGACGCGATGCTGATGGAACGGTCACCGGTCTCATACCTCAATTTGTCGACCGCCCTGGTGAGGCGTTCTTTAACGGATGGCCGAATGCGTACGTTGTGCTGCTCGGTGAGTCGCTCGACCTTGGGGGCGACGGCGGGTTCAGCTGGGCGGCGATTGATCTCGTCGCGGTCCGGTATGGAGTCCGCTGGGTGGCCACTGGCCCGGGTAATGGCTGGCTTGCGGGCTGTGGTCATGCGCGTGCTCCGATCGCGATACCGAGTTCGTCAAGTAGGTCGGTGTAGGCGACTTGGAGGCTCAGGGACTTGCCGCCTCGGTACTGGTGGATGGGCATTTCGGCAGAGTGCGCGTCTTGGCGTGCGGCGAGGTCGGGAATGATGGTGTTGGCCACCAGGTCGCCGTACGCCGCGCGCAGCTCCGCCTCGCGGTCGATGTGCTCCCCTTTGTGCTGCCGGCGCGAGATGATGATTTTCGCCAGCTCAATGCGGGGGTTCGGCCGAACCTTGACCTTCTCGATCGTCGTTTCGAGCCGGGTAACGCCCTTCACGGAGTCTTTCGTGGGCTCGGTGATCGCGTAGACGTCGTCGACGGCCAGCAGCACCGCGAACAGGAGTTTTCCCAGACTGGGCGGGCAATCGAAGAGCACGGCGTCGTAGGCCGACAGGTCGAGGCCCTCGAACGCCACATCGAGCCGGAATACGAGGTCGGAGGCTCCGCTGGATTCGGCGTTGGACAGATCGAGGTGGGCAGGGATGAGGTCAATTCCGGCCCAGTCGGTAGCCACGACCGCCTCGATGGCGGAGCCGGGTTCGGTGCGGTCCATCAAGTCGGCGGTGGTCATCTGGTCGTCGGTCGTGTAGATGCCCAGGCCCTCAGTGGCGTTGGCCTGAGGGTCCATATCGACGACAAGCGCCTTGCCGCCGCGGGAGCCGATCGCACTGGCCAAGCCGAGTGTCGTCGCGGTTTTCCCCACTCCCCCCTTCTGATTGGCCAGGGCGTGACGTAATCCAGGCATTAGGCCTCACTCTCCGAGTAGTAGAACAGCTAGCGCCTATAGCTAGGCGAGCACGCATAGCAATGCTAGCAGCGAAACCCACATATCTGCCGCTGCGGCGGGCCACTACGAGCGTGGGCCGTGTCGTCGCCAGCTGGCGCAGACCCTCCCATACCGATAGCTAGCGTAGCTAGCATCGCTAGTAAGTGGCTGCGGTCCGCTGTTTACGCTGGCTGATGCTCCCGCGCCGCACCGAGGTTTGGGTGCCTCCATCGACTCGACTACAACTGCACGGCGAAGCCTCGGAAGCGCCGTCGCCATCAGTGGCCTATCGGTTGCATTGTGGTGGTATTTTAGTACCTTTCCAGCAAAGGGAGTCCGTGGAGAACGAAGGAATGCCGGGCGGTGATGACGCAGTCTTGAACCACATAAGGACGGTGCGGTTGCCGCACGCCGAACTTGTCCGCCAGCTGGTCCAGCATTTGGGTCCGACCCTGGTCGCGGTCCTGGCCGGCGTCCGGGATCGCAAGCTGCCGCACAAGTGGGCCACTGATGGTGGTCCTACTCCGAGGCCCGAGGCCCTTCAACGCTTGCAGGTCGCCCACCGCGCATGGGTCGCCGTCGCCGGCTCAGAAGGCGACGATGTCGCCCGGGCCTGGTTCATCGGGGCCAATCCACGCCTTGACGAGGTGCCCCCGTACGAGGCCATCCGCGATGGCGAGTTCCGCAGGGTGATGGCGGCCGCGGCAGTGTTCGTGGATGGCACCGAGAACTGACACCGCCGTTTGCACGGTCCCTCTGTAGAACGTCCCCCGACCTAGAAGAGGTGACAGGTTCCTACAGAAAGGCTCCCGGATGCCCTCCTTCGATAGATCCTCCGATGACGTTGTGCACCACTGGGCGGTAGCGTCATCACGCCCTGCCAGTACAGATCATCCGTCGCCGAGGGAAAACCAAGTGTCCTACGTCGCCTGGCTCGATGAATCGGGATCGAACCAGACCGTCGACCCGGGCACGTACATCTTGAGCGCCGCCATCAGCGAGGCCCTGCACGCTGAGGCGATGCGCGACACCATGCGTGGCCTGCTGGTACGTCGCAGCCACAAGAAACTGCACTGGCGCGACGAGGACCCCAAGCGCCAGGAGCAGATCGTCAAGACGATCGCGACGCTGCAAGTCGAGCACCTGGTCGTGGTGCGATCGGATGCGCACACCACGGCTAAGCCAGAGCGTCAGCGGCGGCTGTGCATGGAGCGGATGCTGCCGGAGTTGGTAAGCCTGGGGGTAGGTACGGCGATCGTGGAATCGCGCGGCCCCAAAGACGACCAGCGCGACCGCAAGACGTTGCAGAATCTGCGGAACAAGCGCCTGCTGACTGATCCGCTGCACATGGATCATGTCGGGGGCCCAGCGGATCCGATGCTGTGGGTTCCAGATGCCTGCTGCGGTGCCGTCACGCAGTTGCGGTGCGGCAATGGGCATTTCTACCAGCAGATCGAGTCCCGAGTGACCTTGATCGACCTCTGAGCCCAAGAAGCGCGAAACCCCAGGCCCTGTCTTCCGGCAGGATCTCCTGGGGTCCACTTCCGACACTCACCGCGGTGGCATCGGCTATGCCCTGACTATAGCAAAAAATGCGGTCACCGCATACCGGATGATGCGCCCGCCGCATACCAGGTGATGCGCTTACCGGGGCCACGACCGACCTGGACGGTCCCTTTAACGATCATTTGTGGGACTGTCGCACGTCGATGTGCCGACCTGCGGGTTGATGGTCCCGTAAACCCGTCCCGATCTTGTCGGTGGGGTAGGGGACCATCTGAGACATGGATGACGTGATGGGCGATCTGTTCCGCCGACCCACCGATGAAGACCGTGCTCGCCGCGCGGCGGACCTGCTGCACCGTGCGGGCTTGGCGCGCACCTACGGCTGGGATGAGTACCGGTCTGTGTGGTCAACCGGGGAGGTGGCCGGCGTCGCAGCACTGCTGGGGCGGGATGACGTTCTCGCCGACATCGGTGAGACGATGCAGTCCACCTGGGAGCGGTGGGCGGTCGACCTCTGGGGCCTCGACGCCGGCCAGGCCGACATCGCTGCCGGCTGTCCCGCGACCCGCGACTGGTTCGCTGCCACCGAGGCCCAGCTGTGAGCCTGCTCGGATACGCGCGGGTGTCGACTGCCGAGCAGAACACGCAGGCGCAGGTCGACGCTCTGAACGCAGCTGGCGCACAACGGGTGTTCGCCGACACCGCGTCTGGCCTGCGGGCCGACCGGCCGGCGCTGGCTGAACTTCTCGCCGCAGCCCAGGAGGGCGACACCGTGGTGGTGGCGCGCCTGGACCGGCTCGGCCGGTCGCTGCCGGAACTGCTGCGGCTCGTCGAGGACCTGGCGGGCCGTGGTGTGGCGCTGCGGTCACTCGGCGAGCAGATCGACACCAGCACGGCCGCCGGCCGCCTCGTCCTGCATGTGTTCGGAGCACTGGCCGAATTCGAGCGGGCCGTGATGCGGGAGCGCACGGTGGCTGGCCTAACCGCGGCCCGAGCACGCGGGCGAGTCGGCGGGCGGCGGGCCGCGTTGAAGGGAGCGCGGCTGAAGCACGCCCAGCAGTTACGTGCTCAAGGCGTTCCGGTGTGGGAGATAGCGCAGCTGCTCGGGGTCGGACGGTCAACCGTCTACCGGACGCTCGGCGAGAACCCGGTAGTGGCCAGTTGATGGCCTGTTGCGAGGTTCAGCCCTTCGGCGGGTAGGGGTCTTTTTTCCCGATTGTGTCGGTGTTCCGAATCTGGTTGTTGTCCTTGCGGTGGTCTCGGACCTCGCCGCCGCCGCTGCGTTCCGCAAAGCCCCGCGCGGCGTCGTGCGCTTCAGCCTGGGTTCCGTAGCGCCCAGCAGCTCGCCCTGCCCCCGCGCGTTTGGCGCCCCAGTCACCTGAATCTTTGTCGTACTGGACGTCGTAGTCAGCCACGCTGCTGCTCCTTATCGGCGAGATCGGTTGTTCAAAATCTACCCCCGCAGTACGACACGGACGCGGACCTGAGCCGCGGCCAACCAGGCCGCCCATCCGCCGGTGGTCTTCGGATCTGGACATTCCAGGGCAATACGATATGACGCTGATACAATCTGTGTCATACATATATACGGAGGAATGATATGGCGGTTCTGAACATCCGCGTGGAAGATCGGATTCGCGATCAGCTCAAGGAGTTGGCGGACGCCGAGGGGGTCACGCTCAGTGAGTACGTCCGCGATCTGGTCATGGCGGCGGTCGTCCCCGTGTTCGAGCGGGAACTCGATCACGGTGATGAGCCGGCCCCTGAAACCATGCGGATCGCCGATCGGCAGATGCTCTCGATGCTCCACCGCATCCTGGCGCGGGTGCTTCCTGAAGACTCCAACGATGTTGACGGGGACGCGGCCTATCAACTGGAGCGTGCGCGGGTGATCGAGTCCGGCTTCGCCGAGGAGTACTGGCGAGAGGTTGCCGGCTTCAGGACTGAGCTGTCCAAGCGTGATTGCAACCGCGTCCTGGACATACTCGACATGTTCCGCGTGATCACGTACAGCATCCAACGGTTAGAGAAGGATGGGGTCACCGTCAGCGAGGATCTGCGTTACGAGCTGGAGTTCCAGGGCTTCGACCACAACGACGGACTCGAAAGTCACATGGCCAGCTACGTCAAGTTCCTGATGAGCGACGATCGTTGGACAGAACTGCAGCCGCAGCTGGACGACAATGACGGTGGGAACTCCCACCACCGGATGCTCGACATCTATCTGCGGATGCTCGCCGAGCATCGCCGCATCAAGGACAGCCGCGGGCGCGGATTCCGCCGGGACGGCTGGGTGCTGACCATGCAGGAGCTGGAGCAGATCGCCGCCGCCCGTGTCCACCCGTCGAACCGCGCGTAGCCCGATCCAATGTGGAGCATCCTTGCTGCACCGAGATCATCTTCTAGATCATCTCGAAATCAACTATGCGCAACTACCGCGGGAATCCGTTTGTACTGGTAGCCGGGTGTCGGCGCTGCGTCGTACCGTGACCTCATGACCGACTACAGGAAGCCCTTGGAGATCCATCCGGGTGCTCATGCGGCGGCCGTGAGCGGGCAAGCCGCCGCGGCTAAGGCCTTGGCTGGCCTCACAATGAGCTCGCCTGTGGAATCCGGTCCGGTGGCGAACGTATTCGATGCAGCGGTAGCGGAGTTGAGTCTTGAAATGAGCGCGGCGGCTACCGCTACCTCGGCGCTGATTCACGCGAGGTCCGAGACTCTGACGGCGGCGATCACCAACGGGTTTCCAGCGCTGGCTGCGATGGATGAGGCAAACCAAGCGCGGCTGGAGCGGGTATGACCCAGCCGTCGGCCTGGCCAGATTCAGGGCCACCCGTGATACAGGCACCACGAAAGCGCGGGGCGTCGGGCCTCGTGCTGGCGGGTGCCGTTGCTATTGCGGCAGCAGCACTTGTGCTGTCGATAGTGGCGCTAATGTGGCAGGCGCCGGGTATACCGGTGAGTGCTACCACCGCCGTAGAGCCTCCTGCCGACAGCTCTGAGCAGGCCGCAGCGAAGACGCACGCATGCGAGAGCTGGAAAGCGGCATCACGCGGAATGGTCGTCGCCCGGCAGCCCTTCCTCGACGCCACCCAGGTAGATGACGGCTGGAGCTGGAATGACCCGGCGATCCAAGACCGCCTGGCTCAAGCCCAGGCTGGGACGCTCACCCAGGCCGAGTACCTCCGGGCTCAGCTCACCGAGAAGACACCAGAGGACGTGGCGTCTCCTATGCGGGAATACATTGCGCTGAGCATCGCGATCATCGCGCTTGATGGGCAGCATGAACGGGCCGAGCTTGTTAATGCGACCGCAGAGCGGGGCAATGCGGTACGCGCACGGCTCCAGGCGCTTTGCGCGGGGGCCTGATATGGCGATCGTGTCGGGTGTGGGTGGCATTTTGCCTCGGGCTTTCTGGCCGACCGTTTCACCGGATCAACACAGTCGGGCAGCCGGGAAAGCGGCGGCAAACGCGACGGCCTACGCCGAATACGCTCAGACACGGCGCAGCACGGCCGCGAACCAGGAGACCCTGACGAAGGGCTATTTCAGCGAGGCCATGGTGATGGCGCTCCGGTTCAGCGCCTTCGATGGCGAGGACGCACAGGACATCTCTACTGCACTGCAGAGAATGCATCGAGCGAAGCAGCAAGAAGCCCAGGCTCTGTGCAACACGCTCGATGCGATTGAAAATGCCGCCGAGCAGAAAATGGCGACGGCTACCACCCCCTCGGAGCGAGACTCGATCGTGGCTGCAGCAAAAGCCGAGGCGATGATTGCAGTTGCGGCGGCGGCATCCGCCTTAAAGGCGGCTACCGCCCCTCACCTGGCCAAAATAACGGCGGCGCAGGCTCGTGTATCCGGGCGACACCTGCCACAAGATGTCACCAATCCGCGTCCGTTAGGCGGCCCCACACATGTCCGACCAGCTAGTACACACGGAGGCCTCCGGCGAGACGGCAACAACACGACCAAGGGCCCGGAAGACGATTCAGACCTGCCATTTGGGACTCGCCGGCGTAGTCACGATGGCGCCGACGCACCCTCGGCTACGGCGAGCGACGGCAAGGCACCCGGTACCGACGACCCCGACAGCGGCGCCTCGTCGTTCGGTATACGCGGAGGAGATGCTGCCCCCACCCCTGGTCCTGGGCGCGTGGCATCGCCAGCCGGGTCTAGCGGGGGTATACCAGGCATGCCTGCCGCTGGTGGCTCTGGCGGTGGCATGCCGTCTACCGGGGGCCTGTCAGGCTTGAGCTCGGGTCTGTCGGGCTCTGGCCTGTCCGGATCGGGTATTGGCGGGTCTGGTGCTACTACCGGTACCGGTACCGGTACCGGCGTGCCTAGCCCGGCTCTGGGCGCCGGCGCATTCGACTCGGCACTGGTCGGTCGTAGTGCCGCGGTGTCGTCTAGTGCTGCTGCCGGTGCTGGCCCGCTGACATCCGCGCCGCCACTTCCCGGAGGGGCGACCAGCGGTGGTGGTACGTCTACGGGTACTGGTGCGGCCTCGTTGCCGTCTGGTGCGTCTGGCGGTGCTGGTGGTGGTGTGGCGCCGGCTGCATCGGGTGGGGGTGGTGGTGCACCGGCGGGTGCTGGTGGCGTGGTTGGATCGCCGGCGCTGATGCAGGCGCCCGGTATGGGCGCTCCCGCAGCTGCCGCTGCCGCCGGTGGTGGCGCGGTTGCTGGTGCGAGTGTTCCTGCTCCACAAGCAGTTTCGGGTTCGGGTTCGCCTGCCTCGGGTGGCCCTGGTGCTAGTAGTGGTGCGGCGCTACCGGTAGCTCATGTGGTTGCTCGGGAGATTCGTGCTGCGCAGGCACGTGAGGCCGGGCCGGATTCACCGGATGCCGCGGCCGCGGTGAAGCTCGCTGCGCGGTTGGTAGCTGATTGTGTAGCCGCTGGGCATGGGACGGTCGAGTGCGCCGCCGCGGTGTTCAGGTCGGCCGATGACGGCGTGGACATGGTGGTGGCCACCTCTTCCGGATTCGGCTATATCCCGTCTGGCGTGTACATACCGCGCACAGCACGGGTCATCGGTGCTGATCCGCTGGTCGACAAGGCGTTTCGGGATCGCTGGTTCGGCTGGGCTGATCCAGCACACATTTTGGTGGAATACGGGCGACTGCGCCCGGCGGGCTGGCGGCTGACAGCGGTGGCTACCACCCGCGATGCCAGCGAGCCGGTGCATGGGCCCGGGATTGATTACCGGCTCGTCCCGCGACCGGATGGTGGAGCGACTGCGCCGGTGTTGGATGCCGATCATCAGCACCGGCTGGAGCTGGAGCACCGCGACGTCTACGAGCGGCTGGCGCCGTTGATGGAACCGGAGGTGGAGGGCTGGGCGCGGGAGCGGTTGGCGGTGCCGCTGGCGCAGGCGACGATGCACGACCTGGCCGCTGGCGGTGTCGACTGCCCCCAGGAGCTGCGAACGGTGTGGACGTCCCTGATGAGTGGACAGGGCGCACCGACACTGGCCGAATGGGGCGCATTCTGCGCCGAGGCCGGGGCAGCGGACCTGAGGCCGGATTGCGCTCGGCCGCTGGGTGATCCGCTGCCCGAGCCTGGCCGCCGGCCGTACGAGCCGTACTGGACGCCCTGGCAGCAGGCACGCGCGATGGAAGTGGTCCTCGGCTGGTACAGCAAGGACGGTCCGGTGAAGATGCTGCCGGTGCCGGACATGGCGTATGCCGCCGCGGCCGCGGGAGTCGATATCCGGGCGGTCCTGGCTGAGCCGCTGGCGCTCGTGGAGGCCCAGCTGCGATGAATGAGGCGGCGCGGTGCGCGTTGGAGCACACGGCAAGGATGTGCGAGGCCCATATTGAATTGATGGGCGCGGTCGGAGCCGCAGCGGTGTGGGCGGACGAGGCTGCGACACTCGGGAACGCGATCGATCCGCGGTATGCCCATGAGCTGGATTTGCGTGATGTCATGCTCGGGGAGCGCCTGTCGCGTTGGGTTCGCCAGCTGCGCTGGTCGTACATATGTCCGGGCCAGCCGATCGACGAGACGATCGGAGAAGAGCTGGCCGCCGCGGAGGAACGCGCTTCGGTCGCGGTGACAGCGACACGGTGGTGGAACCGCACCGGCAACCTTGAGGCGGAGCCCATGATCGCCTGGCCGGCGCCGGTGCTCCGGTTCGACACCGGTCCTGGGTGGCGCGCAAGTTGTTCGCTGTCAGCCGCCCTGGAGCGTTGGAAGGCCGAGACACCAGCGACGGAGGAGATTTTCACCGTCGCCGGATGGGATGCCGCCTTGACGCATCTCTATCTGGACCTCACCGGGACTCTCGGCGATGAGGCTGTGGCCTGGATGCGCGGTGCGCACCGGGCCGCAATTGTGACGAGATATCTCGCGGTGCTGCGGCGCTCCATGGCTCCTGTCGGCCCGGAGGACGCGACGAGACGCGCCACTGCCGGTATGCATCTGATGATGAGGGAGCTGGACTGGAGCCGGTTCAGTATCGATGAGCAGCTGGAGGTCCTGTCCTGGCTGGAACCGGAACTCGGCGCGGCCGCGACCGCTCCGGTTCGGCAGAAGCTCCTGGCCCGTGCTGAGGCACAGCGGCAAACCGCCTAAAGCGAGCGGAAAATGACTACGCCTGCCCCGGCACCTGACCCCCCGGGCCTGACTGACCCGAAAACGCGGCCGGCGCCGGTGAAGGCCGGCGAGGGGGGCGATGGCGGCGCCGGGGGCGCGAGGACCCCGCCCGGTGACGGGTTCTCCGGTCGCGCGGCCGACACGGTGAAGCAGCTCGATGCTGCGCTGGCCAAGAATCGGTCGGATCTCAACGACGCTGACGACAAGCTGGCCGATGCGATCCTCAACGCCACTACCAGTAGCGAGACGGGTAAGGCGAAGCTGCGGGCGCTGCAGGAGTCGCTGATCTCGCAGGTGAAGAAAATCGGGCCGTCCTTGGATACTCCGGCCGGACAACAGCAGCTCGCAGAGTTCCTGCAGGGCAAGGTATCTGAGATTTCCGAGGTCCTCAAGGACAACGGTCTCGATTCGGCTGCGCACGCGGCCGTGCTCGACGGACTGACCGAACGCTATGCCACTGGCACGGAGGCGATCAGCAAGGGTGGCGAGGGCAGCGGGAGGGGTGGCGTACGCAGCACGGTGGGGTATTCCGACATGCCGGATCGGCTGAGGGAGCGTGGGGAACTGCTTGCCGGGCTGATGCCCGGTATGGGTGCTCTGAGCTCGCTGCCGGGGATGCTCGGTGGGATGCTGCCCGGTGCCGGCGGCGGAGGGTTCGGACTGCCAGGCGGCGGAATGCCTCTCGGCGATCTGGGCTCGGGCCTGGGCTCGGCAATTCGCGACGCCCGAAGCGCCGAGGACACCGGACTCAAAGACCCTCCCACCAAGCAGGTGTCTTCCAAGGAGGGTGCACAGTCCCCGGAGACGAAACCGGCTGGGGCGCAGGGGGGCGACGGCTCGGCGGACAAGCCTGCGGCCGGCACCAGTCAGGTGACTCCGGTATCGACACCAGAGCAGACACCGCAGGGCCAGGCGGCCGCCGACACGGTCGTAAAACTACCTTCCGGTGCGACGGCGGCGGTCGGGTCCGCGGCGCTGGCCAAGGCCGGCCGCGCGGTGCTCGATGGCACGCCGATCGACGACGCCTACCGGCAGGCCGGGGTGAACCTGTCCCCGCGTGGGGCACCGGTCACCGCGCCGATCAACCACAGGCAACTGGTATTCGGCGATATCGGTCAGTTCACCGATCACCGGATCATGGCACTCGGTGATAACCAGGTCTGGGTGAACGGCCGCGAAATCGCCGTCGATGAGCTCCCGACCGGCCCGAATTTCCTCGGGTGGGAACGTCCCGTCGTGCCGGCGGCACAGTCGGCGCCGGCGCTCAAGACAGCAGCAGCACCGCACTGGGCGGTGCTTAGTCGAGGTCGATCCCGTAGTCGTGGTCGCGGCTGAGGTGTCGTGAGCGGTGATTGCTGAAGCGCAGTGCGGCGCGGTGGAGATCGTTGCTGACTCGGTGCTGTCTACGCAGCTGCTCGCGCTTGTCCAGGGCGGCACGGAGTTCATCGGTGAGGTGTGCTGCCTCGAGGCGTCCGATTTGGGTGAGTGCGGGTTGTAGGTCGGGGGCGCCGGGTGTGACGGCGGGGCGGGCGCGGTCGATGCGGCCGGTTGGGTCGGTGATGGTCTGTGCCCAGGGCAGGTCGGTGTGCAGCAGTTGCAACAGTTGGTGGGAGGGCTGAGGCGGCCAGGTGGGTGTGGTGGTGTCGAGCAGGATCAGCCTGGCCTGGTGGGCGGCGGCGTGTTCGGCGAGGTCGGCGAGCATTGCGGGGTCGGTGTCGGCGGCCTGGTCGATGACGATGATGTCCCCGGTGTCGGCGTGCCACTGCTCGCCGGTGAGCTGTTCGTGCAGCTCGGCCAGGCTCGGGTGGCCGAGCTGGCCGGTGGTGGCGTGGTAGGTGCGGCGACCGGCCGCGGCGGCGGCCTGGTCGAGCTCGGCCACCGCGGCATCGAGCACGGGGCTCGGTGGCGCGGTCAGAACCGTGACGGTGAAGGGTTGCGCCGCGGCGATGGCCATTGCGGCCCGCACCGGGTCGTCGGGGTGGCTTGTGTTGAGGGCCAGTTGGTTTCGGGTGTCGGTGACACCCGCCGCAGCCAGAGTGCGTAGTTCGTGGTCGAGTTCGGTGAGGTGTCCGGCGGACAGGATGTAGTCCAGGGCGCTGGTGTCGGTGGCGGTAAAGGCGGCGGCGGTGATGAGTTCGGCGCGGTCCAGGTCGTGGCGCAAGCTGGCAACGCGAGCGGCGGCCTCACGCAGGGCGGTGTAGTCGGCGCCGGTGGCCGCGGCGATGGCGCGTTCGACATCGGCGTTAGTGATGATCTTGTCCGCGCCGCCGGCCGCAGCGGCGCGGGCGGCGGTGGCTTCGGTCAGGGCGGGGTAGAACTGCTCGGCGGGGGACAGGTCCGGCAGCATCATGCGGCGCACGGCGATGTCGGCGCGGGCAGAAGCGACGTCGAGCGGATCGGCGTCGGGATCGGCCAACAGCCGGTCGAGCCGGGCTTGTGCCCAATCGACCTGGGCCTGTGCGGCTTCCAGGGTGGTCTCGGCGTCGGCCCACGCATCCATCACGTCTTGCACGGCCGACAGGTAGGGGCGATCGGCCTCGGCGGCGTCCCGCATGTCGCAAATCCGGCCCGCCGCAGCCACCATATTGGGGCCGTTGAAGACCGCCACGTCTTTCGCGAGTGCGGCGTAGGTGTCGAGGGCGTGTTGGTAGTCGGTGCGTACTGCGGCGACGTCGAGCAGGGCGGCTGGTAGCGGCGGTGCCGGGGTGCGGGTGGTCGACAGGTCCTCGAATGCCAGGCCGCCGAGCTCGTCGCCGTCGTGGTCTGGGTAGTAGTGGTCGCCGTCGATCGGTGGCTCGAGGTCGGCCGGCGTCGGCGCGAGCCACGGGGCGTCGAGTTCGACGTGCGGATCGCTGACCGCGTGGTGCTGCTCGGGGTCGAGCTGCACAAACTGTTCGTGTTCTTCGTCTGTCAGCGGTGGATGGTCAGGAAGGGGGGCACCGCGGTGGTCGCCGGCGGCGTGGTCGGCGGTGGTGATCATGTCGACGCTGGCGGTGATCAGCCGGGCGTAGTGCTGAGGTGCGATCTCGGTATGGGTCGGGTCGGCCTCGCTCAGGTGCTCTGCCGCGAGGGCGAGCAGATCGGCAGGGGTCCAGCGGTCGGGGTCTGCGGCAGCGATCGTGGCGACCAAGCCGGGCCAGGCGGTATCAGCAGTAATGAGTTCAGCTGTGGCGGTGCCGAACACGGCCGCTAGGTCAGGTAGCCAGTCCGGGGTGATTCTGGTGTGGGCGGCGTGCAAGGTGGTGGTGTGGTGTAGGCGACCGGCCAGGCGCCACCACAGGGCGGCGGCGGGCAGCTCATCAGGCAGCGGGCGTTCGGTGGCGGCTTCGCGCACCAGCGCCCCCAGGTCTGGGCGGACCGGGGCGATGGTGGCCAGATGGTCAGCCAGCTGCGGCCAGTAGGAGTCGGTGCGGATGGCCGGGTCGATCCCGTCGATGAGTTGCGCGAACCGCGAGGTCGCGGGCCGGTTGGTGCCGATGGTGTCGATCGCCGCATCGAGCAACAGATGCTGGATGGCGCGTGGTCGGGCAGCGAACAACGGGGCACCCAACAGGCGAGAGTCTTGCGGTGTGACGTTGTGGGCGGCGCGGAAGACCGCGATCTCGGCGGCTAGGCCGTGGGCGTCGGCGTGGATCAGTGGCAGCGCCCACGCGGGCGCGGTGGCGGGTGTCCAGGCCTGCGCCTGGGTGCGGATGTCCTCGGCCAGTTCGGTGACTAGCTGTGCGCGGGTGGTGAGGTAGCCGCCGATGTTCGGGTCGTCTGCGAGGACCTGGGGTATTGCGGGCAGCCAGCGCAAGGGGCCGATGCCGGCGGAATGCCCGCCGGTCGGATCGATGCGCCAGTCGAGCACCGCCGCCGAGGCGGCGGCGTCACCCAGGGCCCCCCGCGCCACGGCCTCGGCCCGGGCGGTGTCCCGG